>JAZQKH010000037.1:0-18691 GCA_045542055.1 Christensenellaceae bacterium
AACACTTTAAACAACTGTATAATAACTCTTGCGTTTTGAATATGCTGCTATGGCTCAGGCGGTAGAGCACGTCCTTGGTAAGGACGAGGTCACCGGTTCGATTCCGGTTATCAGCTCCAAAAGCACTCTCATACGTGGGGGTGTTTTTATTTTTGTCCTTACCAATAATTGGGTGCAATAAATAATTTAGGAATTAAAATAAATATTTTTACGAGTATAGATAATAGCCATTGCATTTTGTTGCAAGGCTATTTTTGTCGTTTATAGTAAAAAAAATTATACAATATCTATAAAAATTCTTAAAAATTATTCAACAATTAAGAAAAATATGTTAAAATATAAACGATATTTCAATATTTTTTTAATTTGCTTATAGTAAATTAATGATGCAAGTGTTTATTTAATAAACTTATTTTATATGAGATTTTTATGGCTACAAACAAAAAGAAAAAGTGGATACGATTTAGGCATAAGATTGTAAGAAACTTACTTTATCCTTTTATCGTCTTGCTTGTTAAAATTAAATATGGCGTTAAGGTTCAAAAATTTGAAAATCAAGAGCATAAGCAGTATTTAATACTATCTAATCATCAAACCGCATACGACCAATTCTTAGTTACGATGGCGTTTAAGGGTACTGTTTATTACGTTGCTTCGGAAGATATATTTTCACTTGGTTTTATTTCCAAGTTGCTTAAGTTTTTAGTCGCCCCAATCCCTATAAAAAAGCAAGCAACTGACGTTAGTGCTGTTTTAACATGTAAAAGGGTTGTAAAAGAAGGTGGCACTATAGCCATTTTCCCCGAAGGGAATAGAACTTATAGTGGTAAAACTGAATACATGAATCCCGCAATAGCGTCGCTTGCCAAACTACTTAAACTTCCTATAGCGTTCCTGCACATAGAAGGTGGTTACGGCGTGCACCCAAGATGGAGCGACGTGGTTAGAAAGGGTTCTAAAATAAACGTACACGTTTCAAAAGTTATGGAAGTTGATGACTATATAGACCTTGATAACGATACGTTAAACGATTTGATTAAGAAGGAACTTTTCGTTGACGAAACTAAATATACCACAATTAACAATCATAAAAAACAGGCTGAGTATTTAGAAAGGGTTATTTACGTTTGTCCTAAGTGTGGGGTATCTGAGTTCGTTAGTAGGGGCGATTCTTTAGAGTGTAAACGTTGCGGACTTAAAGTTCAATATTTATCTAACAAAAAATTAAAAGCAGTTAATGGCGATATTCCGTTTGAATACGTTAACGATTGGTACGAGTATCAAATTGACTACGTAAATACTTTAGACCTTTTATCGTATAAAGATAAGCCAATCTTTGCCGATAGCAAAGCAAAAGTATTTGAAGTTATACTTTATAAAAAGAAAAGGCGTTTAGCATCTAAGGCAAATATAACGGCATATAAAGATAAGTTTATTATAGATTATCAAGGCGAAAAAATTGATTTACCATTTGACGACTTGTCGGTGGTGACTGTTCTTGGTAAAAATAAGTTAAACGTTTATTCAAACTGTGCAGTATATCAAATTAAGGGCGATAAAAGATTTAACGCCGTTAAATACGTGCATTTATATCATCACTATAAAAACGTTAAAGAAGGTAAAGCAAATGGCAGATTTTTGGGACTTTAGTGTTTGGGGTATGGTAGACTTAATGGCAGTTTTGCTTGTAAGTTTACTTATAGCAAACGCATTTAAAAGAACGGTTAAATTTATTCGCAATTCCTTAATACCGACCTCTGTTCTAGGCGGGTTAATATTACTTGCTATAAGCATAGTGTATAACGCCATAACGGGCACAAATATCTTTAACACAGCGTTTTTTGGCGGAAACGGCGTTACTAACTTAGAGTTAATTACATACCACACCTTAGCGCTTGGCTTTATAGCAACAACCTTTAAGGGTGGCAAAAACAAGGTTACTAAAAAACGTGCTGGTGAAATTTTTAATACTGGTGTTACAACCGTTTCAACCTATTTGTTGCAGGCAGTATTTGGTATGGGTATAACTATCTTGATTGCAGTTTTTGTAAAAGATTTCTTTTCGGCTGCGGGTATTCTTCTCCCGTTTGGATACGGGCAAGGAACGGGTCAGGCACTAAACTACGGTAATATTTATGAAACCGATTACGGTTTTGTTGGTGGCAAAAGTTTTGGACTTACGATAGCGGCTTTAGGGTTTTTGAGTGCAAGTCTTGGCGGGGTAATTCATCTAAACTTCTTAAAGCGTAAAAAAGGCTATAAAGGTTTTAATGAAGTTGCAAGTGCCTTGCGTGAAAACCAAATTCAGTCTGAAAGTGAAATACCCATGAACGGTAGTTTAGATAAGCTAACAGTTCAAATAGCACTAATAGTTTTGGCGTATATACTAACGCACCTTTGTATGTTTGGGCTGGGCAAGGTGTTACCGGGTATGAAGTCGGTAATATATGGCTTTAACTTCCTTATAGGTGTGCTAATGGCAACCCTTATGAAACTCGTTATGAAGTTATTAAATAAAGGTAAGGTGCTTAAAAGACAGTACACAAACGACTTTTTAATGGATAGAATATCTAACGCATGTTTCGACGTTATGGTGGTTGCTGGTATAGCCGCAATAAATTTAGAACTAATCGGTAAATATTGGTGGATACTTTTAATTTTAGGTGTTGTTGGATTAGTAATTACTTATTTCTATAATCTATTAGTGTCACGTGTATTGTTTAAGGATTATCAAGAAGAACAGTTTTTGGCAATGTACGGTATGCTTACTGGCACGGCAAGTACGGGCATTATGCTTCTTCGTGAAGTAGACCCAGACTTTAACACGCCGGCTGCGGACAATTTGGTGTATCAAAACTTTCCTGCGATAGTATTTGGTTTTCCATTAATGCTACTGGCAACGTTAGCCCCTAAAGAGCCTGTTTTAACGCTAATAATCCTATTTGCATTTTTTGTAGTAATGAATTTAATCTTATTCCGTTCGTTTATATTTAAGAAAAGAAAAAAGGATACCGTAAAAGAGTAGTAAAAAAACGCTTACAATAAAAAGGAGTGGCATCGCCACTCCTTTTTATTGTGCTATAATTATTCACCGATAACCATAATTTGAACGGTTCTTTTTCTGCCACGGGTTTTGTCCCAGTCGATAAAGTATACAAAACCGAATTCACCAAGGTCGGTAACCCCGTCGTCAATAACGCAGGTAACACTTCTGCCGATTATAGAAGAAATAAGGTGTGCTTCAGTGTTGTGGCAACCCCTTGCATCTTCGCCGTGTTCTTCGGCGAATTTAAGGGCTTTAGGGCCGGGGTGCAAGTAAATACCTTCACGTGTATAGCTTGGGCAAATCTTTTCAAACACGTCAACTAAATCTTGTTGCAATGTTTCTCTACCGGTCATAGACATATCAAACGCACATTCTTGGGTTATAACAGAGCAAGTCGTGTGGTGTGAATAAATAACTACGATACCGTCTTTAATGCCAGACTTTTTAACCGTTTCTTTTACGGCGTCCGTTACGTTGTGGAAGGTAACTTCTTTGTGGTTTGAATCAACTTGAATTTTATTTTTGTAAATCATTTATATATCTCCTTAAATATTTTATAAATTAACAGTTGCAACTACAAGTCTTAAAACTGCATCTTTAAGCGAACTTAGGCTTGCGTGTTCGTTGGTGTTGTGAATTTCATAACCCTGAACGCCAAAACAATCTATAGTGGGGACGCCACTGCAAGTAAGTTCACCACTATCCGACCCGCCCCAAGTCTTATACGGGGTATAGGTGGGAAGATTGTACGATTTATAAATTGAATTGATTTTATCAAGCAACTCATAATTTTTTTGGCTATGGGGCATAGACGCTCTCGTTTCAGTAATTTCGTAAGTGGAAGTTGTTCCTTTAACGAAGTTTGTTTTAACGATTTTATCTATATAATCAAGTGCCTGCTGTTTTTGTTCTTCAGTAAAAAACCTTAGGTTAATTTCAAATTCGCAATAATCTGGAACAAGGTTAACGCCGACGCCACCTTTAATTGTTCCCGTGCTAATAGTAATGCCGTCGCTGTCTTTTAATTTTTCAAGCTCAATGATTTTTCTTGAAGCTTCCAATATAGCGTTTACACCTGCACTAAAACACAATCCTGCATGTGCCGAAGCACCTTTAACGGAAATTTTGAAGTTATAAGAACCTTTTCGTTCTAAACATAAACCGTTTGGAATAGTTGGTCTATTCATCTCAGTGTTAAGGCAACACGCAGAGTCTTTAGCCAACTCGCAAATAGTATTGATTGTTTGTTTATTTGATAGTTTGCCATTATTCTCTTCTTCTGAATTAAATAATATTATAACGTCTTTATCTAAACAACCTAGTTTGCTAAGGACCTCTAAAGTCATCAAGCAACTAACGATGCCACCTTTGCAATCGGCTGCGCCTAAAGCGTACAAAAAGTCGCCGTCTATTCTTGACGCGTGGTTTGCAAGCGTACCGATTGGGAAGACTGTATCCATATGTGCAGTAAGGCATACGGGTTTTTTATTGCCGTTGCCTTTTAATTTTAGTTTAACTAGGTCGCCACACTTTTCCATGGGGATAACTTGAGAGTCGTAGCCTAAATCCTTAGTAAACTCTAATATAGCGGTTCCAACTTTATCTACGCCTTCTTTATATGGTGTGTGAGATTCAATATTGCAAAGCTTTATCCAAAAATCAACGTATTTTGGATAAAGCTCGTTTATTAAATCGTTAATATTGTTTAATTGAACCATAAAAACCTAAAATTAAATTATTTTCCTAATTTTTTTAAGTCGTCAGCAGCTTGACGGGTTGCTTTAATCATCTCTTCCATAGTAGCTATGGGGTCATCGGCATTGCAAATACCACTTGCGGCGCCAGCACCTTCAGAGCCAGCCATAATGAAGTCGTATACCTGTTTACCAGTCGTAATGCCTGCCGCTTGTTCAACGTAAATACTTGGGTCTATTGCTTTAATCTTTTCAATGGTATCCTTAACAAAGCCCATATCGCTTACTTGACCACCGCCACCGCCTATTAACTCACTGGGTTCGGGATTGATAATGTCGGGCTTAAGATGTGCTAAAGCTTCAGCTTCGGCAGTCGTGTCGGCACAAGCGAAAACGATAAAATCCATCTCTCTTGCACGCTTAATAGTGTCCTTCATTTGGGGAAGACTCATCGGTTTTTCACAGTGGTTAATAACTACGCCGTGTGCGCCTGCGGCTTTTAAACTTTCAGGCAATACGCACGCCATACCACGGCCAGGATAAATAGTGTCCATATAAGGTGCTATAATAATAAGGTTTTTAGTATTCTCAGCAACACGTCTAATATCGCAATAGGGGGTGGTCATCAATACGTCAATATCGTATTTTTCAGCCATTTTATCTGCCGCCATTGCAAGTTTAAGTACGTCGTCACCATAAATATAGTTTTTAGTGCCTATTTCAAAAAAGGGTGTTCTAATTTTGCGCATAATATGCTCCTAATATAATTTTTTATTTATATTATGATATAATTTATATCATAACAAGTCAATAGAAAACGTTAAATTTTATTAAAATTGAGCGTTCTTTTTTTACTATTGACTGAATCGGTCAAGTTTTGAAAATAAAAAGTCGTTTGAATGAAACGCTGAAAAGAAATTAAATTTTTACGTTTAATTTTGTTGAACAAATTTTGCAAGTATGCTATCATATAAAAAAACAAGGGAGAAGACATATGATTAAGCATGTAGTGTGTTTTAAATTAAAAGAGGGCGAAAGCGTTGATAAGGCTATTGAAGTATTAAAATCTATGGAAGGCAAGGTTCCACAAATAATTAGTATGGAAGTAGGCAAGGATTTTTTGCATAGTCAAAGGTCTTACGATATAATTTTA
Organism: Christensenellaceae bacterium; assembly: GCA_045542055.1. Classification (GTDB taxonomy): domain Bacteria; phylum Bacillota; class Clostridia; order Christensenellales; family Borkfalkiaceae; genus UBA1259. The sequence goes on from JAZQKH010000037.1 coordinate 5,894, forward strand.
CAAGTGGTTGTAAGTGACGAAAAATCTTTAAACGATTATCAACTCGACTACTATCACTGCAACGTTGTCAAACCACACATGCACAGTGTTAGAAGTGCTTCGGTTGCTGTTGACTACTATATAGATTAGTTTTATTAAAAAATTAAAGAGCCTTAAAAAAGGCTCTTTTTTATTATGCTTTTTCAAACTTAACGGTCATACTAAGGTTTCTGTTTTCTTGGGCAGATAACTTAATTTTTTTGTATTCGTCAAAGCGAGTGGTGGACGGTTCTATGCCTAAAACGTAGTTTCCTGCGTAAAGATTTTTCCATTGAACCATATATGGAAAGTTTTGACTATCAAAATCCATAGTGCATTTTATAGCTACTTTTTTATTCGTCATCTCAACGTGATTGTTTTTAAGAACGTGGTAGTATAGTTCTTCATTGCCGTAATCAAGGGGTTCGTGAATTTTTTTACAGTCGGCAACTTTATCTATACAGTAGCTATTTGCGGGAATGCTTTCCTCTGCGTCAAAGTTAACTTGCAAACATGTGTCAAGGAAGGGATAGCCAAAATTTGTGTGATATATAAGTGCAAATTCGGCATCAACGTAACTATCGTTAAACACGTTGTCGCTAACAATAATTTTGTCTGAATAAACTTGGTATTTTCTTGTAAAAATTAGGTTAGGTCCACGAAGCGCAGAGTTTACCACCGTACCGCAAACTGTAATTTTATCATCATCAACAGTGTAATAAACGTTTTCAGCTTTTCGTGCGTGCATGCTTCCGTGTGTTGCTAACCCTTTTTCACAAGAGCTAACGTTATTTAAACCACACGTATATAAAAAGCCACCGTCAAAACGTTCCTTAAAAGGACCTTCGTTAGAGTTTAAGCCGTTTGAAGAAAGATACGATAGGTTTACACCGTTAAATTTTACCCAAGCAATATCTAAAGCGTTGCTTGCGTTAAACATTACTTCTAACGTGCCGTTATTTACTAAGATGCATTTTTTGCCTTGTGCCGAGCCGTCAGAAAGATAAAGTTCGTACGCACTTAATAATTGTTTTTTATTACCAGTTTTTCTAATGTCCATAAATATAGTTCCTTTTTTAGTTAATATCATTATATTAAATCATATTTTGTTTATTTTCAAGTGATATATAAATTATGAGCGTTTTATTTGACAAATTGAACGATTAATGTTATATTGTGAATACACCAAGGAGAAATTTATGAAAAAAACCATAGCAACAGAGAACGTTATTGTAAAAGAAATGCAACTTAACGGTTACGTTACCCTAAAGGGTGCAATGAAGCTTTTAGATATGTCTGAAGCGACAGTGCGTAGAATATTTACAAGGGTAGAAAGCAAGGGGCTTGGAATACGTTCGCACGGCAAAATAAGCTTGCCTGATAGTTCGTATAGTTTTTATAGGTATGAAACGAGTGAAGAACTTTACGTTAAAGAAAAAAAGAAGATTGCACGTGAAGCAATAAATTTAATAAACGATGGCGACACGGTATTTTTAGATTCGGGAACAACCGTTTGCTTGTTCAGTATGGCAATAAGGGAAGCTGTCAAGCAAAATCAACTGAAAAACGTTAAGATTTTTACCAATTCATACATGATTATTAGCATCTTAAATGAAAGTTGCGTTGTTAACTTAATCGGTGGGGCATATAGACCTAATCGTAAGGATTTTTGTGGATATATGACCGAAAAGGCTATTAGAGAGTGTCACTTTGATAAGTGCGTGTTAGGCACTGACGGGTTTAAGAAAGACGGTGGTTTTTCAACTACCGACTTTGAGTCCGCAAAGATTTGCGAAACGGCTATTAATAATTCAGATAACGTTATAATTTTAATGGATAGCCATAAATATAATAAGTCCGCCTTGGTTAATTTTTCAAAAGGGGATGACGTGTCCGTAGTAGTCACCGACGATAAGATTTCTTCCGAAGCAAAAATAGACTTAATGAAAGTCGGCATAAGTGTTAGAATTGCAAATTAGCGTATTAAATTAAACGTTCAATTGGCATATTAAATGCCAAATTGAGCGTTTTTTTATTTAAACTTACCGAATCGCTTAATTTTAAGAAAATTTTCATAGAATTAACCGATTAAAGCTAATATTTAATAGTAAAATTCGTTTACAAAATTTATATTTTGTAATAAAATGAAACTAAAGAAATTTTTTAGGAGATTAAGATTATGTTTGGTTGTCCTATGACTGATTATGACAAAAAAGTTTACCTTGAAGAAATTAACGAATTTGTGCCAAAAAACATCGTTGACTCACACACTCACGTTTATCCGTTTGGGTTGGCAAAAGAAAATCCAAGACCGTCATCACCTTCTAACCGTTGGGTGGGTTTGGTAGCAAAAGATAATACTATTGAAGATATACGTCAAACTTACGTTGATATGTTTCCTAACCAAAAGGTTGTACCCGTAATGTTTGGTTCGCCTTCAAAAGAAAAAGCCGCTTCAAACAAATACGTAGAAGAAGCTGGTAAAAAATACAATTATCCAACACTATTCTGCACACACGTTAATATGAGTGCGGAATTCGTTGAACAAGAAGTTATTAAAGGTGGTTTCCAAGGTTTAAAGCCTTATTGTAGAAACGTTAAAGATAACGTTGCACCTGCCGAAGCTGGTATTTTTGACTTTTTACCCCACGAACATTTAAAGGTTGCAGATAAATACGGTTGGAAGGTTGTTTTACATATTTCTAAATCGGATAGACTTAAAAACAAGGATAATATCAGAGATTTAATGGAAATTGAGCAAAAGTACCCCAACGTTAAGTTAATCGTTGCGCATATTGGTAGGGCATATGCTCCAGAAGATATAGGCGACGCTTTTGAAACGTTAAAACACACTGAAAATATGCTTTTCGACTTTTGTGCAAACACTCTTCCCGAAGCAACTGAAAGGTGTATAGAAGCAGTTGGTACAAAGCGTTTGCTTTGGGGCACTGATTTACCCATTGCAAAAATGCGTATGTATAGAATACATGAAAACGGAAACTACATTAACGTAATTCCTCGTGGTAGTTTAGTCGATATTACCGGTGTACCACATATGAGAGAAGTTGATGATAACAACATTACTACGTTTACTTACGAAACCATTCGTGGTTTTATGAAAACCGTTAAGAAGATGGGTTTAACTAAGCAAGACGTTGAAGACGTTATGTGTAATAACGCCGTTAAACTTTATAATATTAAATTCTAAATAGGAGCAAGTTATGAAAAATATTAAAATTGGTTTATTACCTTTGTATATTAAACTATACGATGATTCTGGTGCTGACAGGTCTATACACGAAGCCTTTAATAAAACTTTACTTGATGCTATTAAAAGCCAAGGTATTGATGCAATCACTACAGACATTTGTAGAATTAAACCTGAATTTGAAGCCGCTATCGAGAGTTTTGAAAAAGAAGGATGTGATGCAATAGTAACTATTCACCACGCATATTCACCTTCATTAGAATCTATTGATGCATTAGCAAAAACAAAATTGCCTATTATTGTTTTTGATACTACGGTAGATTATTCGCTTTCAGACCTTTGCTCTCAAAAGCCAGTAAGCAATAACCACGGTATTCACGGTGTAATGGATATGTGCAACTTGCTTAAACGTCGTGGTAAAAAATATGCCGTAGTTGCTGGGCACATGCAAAATAGTGCGGTTCTTAAAAATACATGCGATTGCATTAGGGCAAGTGTAGCAGCATTATCACTTGCTGGTAGCAAGGTTGGTAGATTTGGAACTTCATTTGACGGTATGGGCGACTTTATTATTGAAAAAGACGTTCTTAAAAACACGTTTGGTGTTGATTTGGTTCAAGTTGCTGATGCGGAAATGGTTGATGCCGTTAGTTCGATTACTGACGAACAAGTTGCAAAAGAGTTTGAAATTTACAAAGAAAAATTCGTGATGGGTGAAGGTTGTGATTTATCTAATGAATTTGTGGTTAAATCAATTAAGGCTTGTTTAGCAACCAGAAAGATTATTGCACAAAAAGGTTTTGATGCTTTCTCTGTTAACTTTTTAGACGTTAAGAAAGACGGTTTAGGCAGTATGCCTTTCGTTGAAACTTGCTTGCAAATGCAAAACGGCGTTGGCTATGCGGGTGAAGGCGATATTTTAACCGCAAGTTTTGTTGGTGCTTTCCTTAAAGCGTTTAAAGATATGTCTTTCATTGAAATTTTCTGCCCAGACTGGAAAGAAGATAGATTGCTTATCAGTCATATGGGTGAAATGAATTACGAAGTTGCTTGCACTAAGCCAATATACTTCCAAACCGGCTTTAAGTATACTGATGCAAAAAAATGCTGTAAAGCAACCGCTGCTTTTAAAGAAGGCAAGGCAGTATACTGCAATCTTTTCAGAGTTGAAGATGAAAAGTTTAAAATGTCCGTTTCGCCAGTTGAAATGGAATACGTTCAAGGTCAAGCTCTCGACAAAGTTAGAGGTTGGTTAAGACACGAAAAGGGCATTGCTAAATTCTTAGAAGAATTAAGTGAAAACGGTGCTATTCACCACGGCTTTATGATTTACGACGTAGACGTTAAAGCTATTAAATTCTTTGCAAACCTAATTGGTTTAGATGTAGTGGAAATCTAATGAAAGGTTATTTGGGTATAGATTTAGGTACTACGGGTACTAAATCAATGTTATTTGATGAAAATGGTAACGTGTTGGGCAGGGGGTACCAAGGCTACGGCTTAATAACCCCTGAAGAAAATTTTTTTGAGCAGGACGCTGAAGAATGGTATTCTGCTGTTGTTAACACGGTTAAAACTGCTACCGAAAACTTTGACGGGGAAATCGTAGGCTTGTCATTTTCGGCGCAGGGCGGAAGTTTTTTGCTATGCGATATCGATAAAAATGGGGAAATTATTCCACTAACCAACGCTTTAACTTGGTTAGATAAACGTGTTGACGCAAATTCCACTGATTTTGAAAAACAAGTTTTTGAACAAGTAGGCTTAAAAATCGGTGCGGGTTCAAATTTGCATAAATACTATTGGTTAAAGGTTAATAAGCCGAAAATTTTTGCAAAAACCAAACTCGTTTTATCGACGTCCGATTATATTTATTATAAACTTACCGGCAAGGCTGTTATTGATTATACTAGTGCCGCAATGATGGGTGTTTTTGATGCCGACACGCATAATTGGAACGAAAAGCTTATTAATCTTGCTGGTTATAGTTTAGAGCAGTTCCCTAAAATAATTGGTGCTGGCGAATATATTGGCAATTGTAATAAAAAGTTTATAGAAGCAACCGGAATAAAAGGCGTCGCACCCGTTTATAGTGGTGTTCACGACCAGTTTGCGGCAAGTCTTGGCTCAAATTACTTTGATGATGACGATATCATTGTTTCTACTGGTACGACTTGGGTTGTTTTTGCAAAAAATAAGGATAAAAAACAATTTGGATTTGCTTGTAGAAAGCACCCTGCAGAAGGCTACGGTTATTTTTGCTCTGCGGTAAGTTCAGGCACGGTCCTTAATTGGGAGAGAAGTTTTTATTCTACCGACTATGATGAAATAGATAAGCAAGTTCCTTTACGCAAGTTTGACGAAGACTTATTGGTTTATCCGTTCGTTTCAGGAAACGGCAGGTATAGGGGTGCAAACGTTCTTAAATATAGCGTTGAAAACGCAAGCTATAATCACGATAAGTTTGACGTTATAAAAGCGTCTATGGAAGGCGTTGCATTTGAAATTAAAGAGATTGTTAATCGCTACGCAAACAACGGTTTTAATATCGGTAAAATAATCGTTACGGGTGGCGCAACCAAAAGCCCTTGTTGGATGAGTATTTTATCTGACGTTTTAGGCAGAACTCTATACGTTTCCGAGCAAACCGACGGCTGTTGTATAGGTGCGTATTCAGTTGCAAAAAAAGGTGCTGAAGGTAATTTTACTACCTGCAATTTTACTGGTTGGACCGTTGAGCCTACGCAAATGACGAATAAATATCAAATAAAGTTTGAAAAATATAATAAAAAGTTCAAATAGTCAATAAAAGGTAATTAAAAAACACAAAACTTTTTGAGTTTTGTGTTTTTTTTGTATTGACAATATACAATAATGGTGTTAATATCTTGTTATAAAAATTTGGAGAAAGTATAGTGGCTTGTAAAAGTAAACTTGCTGGCACCGTTAACTATTTTAACGTTTCTGTTAATTGTAAGTTTGTAAATATTCCTAATTCAAAAGACGAATATTTTGACGACATCTGTAGAATTATGCTTCCTGAAAATTATCGTGATGATGGTGAACCGTTTAGGCTTGTAATTTCATGTCACGGAGCTGGTGGTTCGATTAATACTGACGACCACTTAATAATGGGGCAAGCCACAACCAAGTGTTTACTTGCAAATGGTTTTGCCGTGTTAGACGTTAACGGACTACCTGAGAAGTTTTGTGAAAAATATGGGGTCGACGTTAGGAACAACGTCGGTACGCATATTGCCGTTGATTGTTACGTTAAGGCTTACGAATATTGCATAGAAAACTATAATCTTAAAAAAGAAGTTATAGTCTTCGGTGGGTCTATGGGCGGAATCTCAAGCACTAATCTTGTGCTTAAAGGTGGAATTCCTGTGATAGCACACTGTGCGTTCTGCCCAGTCCTTGATACGTATAATCAAATATTTTTACACCCTTGGACAAATGGTGCACCCAAAAGAGCGCTTGCAATAATGTTCTCTTTTGACAAAGATGAAAATGGCGAGTATATATATGATGAATCCAAGGTAAACGGTTATAATCCCGTCAACAACCCAAACGCCTTAAAATATCCCGTTCCACTTAAGTTCTGGCAGTGTGAGGATGATAATATAGTATCTTGTGAAGTAACTAGACGATTCGTTAACAAACTTAAAAAAGCAAATTGTGACGTTGAATTTGTTACCTATCCAACGGGCGGGCACGAGCCACAACTTTACGGTGACGAGATTGATTCTGTTACTTTTAACACTCTATTAAACGGTCAAAAGATAGAAGGTATTAGACCTGCAGTTAAAGAAGCTATTGACTTTATAATCTATCACGATAACCTTGCAAAATAGATTTAATAAAAAAACCACCCTTAGCCGAGTCCCTACAAGGGATTCGGCAACTAAATAAATCCTTACGGATTTGTAATATTTGTCTAACGACAAGTGATATTGCTACGCAGTTATATTCGCCTTACGGCGAGTTAAGGATTTATTTAATATAACTTTGGCGAGAGCCAAAATACCACGCCAACGGCATATCACTTTTAGCCACAAGGCTAAAAATATAACTTATATAAAATTAACTTTTGTGGATAAGAAAAGCACACTACATTTCACTTTTAGTGAAGTATAGTGTGCTACACTTTTATTATGGATAAAAATTCCTAATAGGAGCTGCCTTATGGGTGGTTTTTATTCTTTAATCAAACGCTATAAAACTTTTATTACTTTTCTAACAACTTCGGGAAAGCCGTTTACAACTTTAATTAGGTTATTGTGAAATTGTTCACCGTCCGTTCCGCTTCCATAAACGTCGGTTATTCCCTTAATTCCGACGTATTTAACGTTATTCGACTTGCATACTTGTGCAATTGCACCGCCTTCCATATCTCGTATACTTGCGCCCATAGCGTTTATATCGTCAACGTCTTGTTTTTTACTGCTAAATCTGTCAGAACTTGCTAAGGTAGTAGTTGGTAAACAATCTAATTTTTCAGTATATGCAGGGAAGAAAACCGTATCATATTCTTGAATATATCCAAGTGGAACTGGGTCAATTTCCCTTAAATCAAAGTCAAATTGACAACATTTATCAACTGAATAATAGTTAAGTATTTTAACGCTATCGTTAGTTCCACCACAAGTTCCAACGTTGATTATATATTCGGGGTTGTATTTATCTATAATTGCTTGTGTAGCAAGCGCCGAGCTTACTTTACCTATGCCCGAAATGCATATTAAACAATCTTTATCATACAAATTACATAAGTATGCTGGCTTATCGCAAATCAACGCTTCTTTAATATTTTTAGCGTTATCAAGCAACGGTTTTGCTTCGGATTTTAGGGCTATAACAAATGCTAACATTTACATACCATCCATGTTTTTTCTTAATTATACCATAAAGCCTATTTTTAGTCAATTTTAACCACCTTTTTAACTAATAAAATGTTTATTTGACAATAAAATTAGATTTACAAATTAATTTTTATGTGTTATACTTTATAAAAAAATATTACTTTATGTGAGAGGCTTTTATGAACGAAAGAAATCTTACCTTACTTACTGACTTATATCAACTTACAATGATGAACGGCTACCTAAAACAAGGTAGAAAGGAAGAAATAGCAGTCTTCGACCTATTTTTCCGTCAAAACGGTATGATTACCTATTCGCTTGCTTGTGGTTTAGAGCAGGCTGTTGACTACGTTTTAAATCTGCGTTTTGGTGAAGATGAAATTTCTTATTTGTCTAGTCTGAATATCTTTTCGCAGGAGTTTTTAGATTATCTTAAAAATTTCAAATTTACCGGTGACGTTTACGCCGTACCTGAAGGAACGGTGGTTTTCCCCGGCGAGCCTATTTTAACTGTAAAAGCACCGGTTATGCAGGCTCAACTTATCGAAACCGCTTTGCTTAACATAATCAACTTTCAAACCCTAATAGCATCAAAGTCGGCTAAAATTAATTATGCCGCAAAAGGTGACGCTATTTTAGAATTCGGCTTGCGTAGAGCACAAGCACCCGACGCTGGTATTTATGGGGCAAGGGCGGCTGTTATTGGCGGTTGTGCTTCCACTTCAAACGTTCTTGCAGGCAAAATGTTTGATATTCCCGTTTCTGGCACTCACGCTCACAGTTGGGTAATGAATTTTAAAGACGAGTTAACAGCTTTCAAGGCGTACGCTGACACTTATCCAGACAACACCTTGCTTTTGGTTGACACGTACGACACCTTAAATCAAGGCGTTCCCAACGCTATAAAGACGTTTAAGTATCTTGAAGAAAAAGGGCATAAGCCCGTTGGTATAAGGTTGGATTCTGGCGACCTTGCATATCTATCTAAAAAAGCAAGAAAGATGATGGACGAAGCAGGTTTTACCTACACTAAGATTTGTGCATCAGGTGATTTGGACGAATATTCAATTAACTCGCTAAAAAACCAAGGCGCAAAAATAGATATTTGGGGCGTAGGTACTAGGCTTATAACAAGTGCGGATATGCCTGCACTTGGCGGTGTGTATAAACTTTCGGCTGTCATAGAAGAAGATGGAACAGTCACTCCCAAGATTAAACTTTCAGAGAATACTGAAAAGATTACCAATCCTGGTTTTAAAAATATTTATAGGGTATACGATAAGGCAACGGGCAGAGCCGAAGCAGACTGTATCTTTTTAAGGGAAGAAGGCGACGTTGATACTACTAAACCGCTTGTTTTAACACATTCAACCGAAAGATGGAAAAAGGTTGAGTTTAAGGATTACTATGTAAGAAAATTACATGTTGATGTTATCAAAGACGGGAAATTGGTTTATAAAATGCCAACTCTTAAAGAAATAAAGGCTTATACGGCAAAAGAACTTGAAACTTTCTGGGACGAGTATAAGCGTTTGGATAAACCGCACGTTTACAAGGTTGACTTAAGTGATAAATTATATGATTTGAAAAAGAGTATGCTTGACGATATAAGGGGCTAAAATCCTTGGAGGGAAAATGGATTTAGATAAAAGAAAATATAAGCGTGACGAGGTAATTGCAATCGTTGAAGAAGTTTCATCAAGTTTTCAAGAAACGATTGATAAACTTCGCTCGGAAGTGGGTATTTTGTCTGAAAAAAATCAAAGAATTTCTGGCGAACTTGCGCTTATAAGAGATAGAGAGCATTTAATAGATTCCGCTTTAATTGACGCAAAAAAGCAAGCGGAAGAAATTCTTTCAAAAGCAAACCTTCAATACGTTGCCGTAATCGAAAGTTTGAAAAAGTTTTCTGAGAATTGGAAGAACTATTTTAAAATGCTTTCAGAAAAATATCCGTTATATCCCGCAGTTCAACAAGCAGTTCAAATTAAAGAAACTTTAGACGGTATTCTAAAGGGTAAAGATTATGCTGGCAGTATACAACTGCTTAACGAAAAAATTGCTTCTGCTAATAACACAAATATAGCGTTTAACCCCAAGAAGAAGATAGAAGAATATATCGTTGCAACTTCAGATAGCGGGTTTAATATTGACGAAGTGTTAAATCCCGGCGAATTACAGTTGGAGGACTTATGCAAAGAATTGGGCTTAATGGAAGATTAAAAGTTGCACTTTCAATTGTATTTGCGATTATTTTTTGTGCTTTATTGGTTGTTGTAGATAGGGTAACAAAAAATTATTTTTCCAAATTGTTTGACAACGACTTCGGCACTTATGAAAAACGCTTTATTATAGACGGTTTTTTCTATTTTACGTTAAGGGCGAATTCGGGTGCCGCATGGAGTTTTCTTGCAGGCGTTTCTTGGTCACAAACCTTTTTTAAGGTTTTAACGTGTTTCGCCTTGCTTATGCTTATTGGCGTTTTCTATTATGCTTTAAGGCAAAAAACTATTTGGCTTCAAGTAACCACTATAGTTATGTTTGCGGGTGCACTTGGTAACTTTATTGATAGGTTGCTATTTAATTACGTAGTCGATTTTATAGGGTTTATATTTGGCAGTTACTACTTTCCTATATTTAACGTTGCCGATATTTGTCTAACAGTTGGGACGATAATGTTTATCGTTTATTTGTTGTTTATTGATAAAAACGCTATTTTTAAGAAAAATGCAAAAGTTGAAGATTGAAGTATCAACTGAATATCCCATTAGGCTTGATGCCTATCTTGCCGACAATACTGAAATTTCTCGTTCAAGGCTAAAGAAATTATGTGATGACGGTTTTGTTTTTGTTGATGGTAAGATGTGTAAGGGTAAAAAGAACGTTGCTGACGGTCAAATAATAGAAATTGACCTTCCTGAGCCTGAAAACTTGTCCGTACAGCCTGAAAATATCGATATAGATATTGTTTACCAAGACAATGATATTGCCGTTATAAATAAACCTCAAGGCATGGTCGTCCATGCAGGAAACGGCACGAAGGGAAGCACTCTCGTTAACGCACTTTTATATCACTTAGATAGTTTATCTGGTATAAACGGCGTAATTAGACCGGGAATAGTTCATAGAATTGATAAAAACACTTCTGGCTTATTAGTTGTTGCTAAAAACGACAAGGCACACGTAGCACTCGCAAAACAACTTCAAGATAAGACTTGCAGTAGAATTTATCTTGCTCTTTTAGAGGGTGTTGTTAAACAAGATAACGGCACTATTAGTACCTTTATAAACAGAAGTGAAAAAAACAGAAAGTTGATGACTGTTTCATCGTCTGGTAGATGGGCGGTCACTAACTATAAAGTTGTAAAAAGATTTGAAAATTATACTTTGTGTGAGTTTTCATTAGAAACGGGTAGAACTCATCAAATAAGGGTTCACGCAAAGCATATTGGTCATCCGGTCGTGGGTGACCCTGAATACGGATTTAAGAATCAAAAATTTAAACTTGGCGGTCAACTGCTTCACGCAAAGGAACTTAAATTTATTCATCCGTCAACGAATAAAGCGGTTAACTTTACTTGTCCGCTTCCAGACTACTTTGAGAGCATATTAAGAAAAATTAAGTAGTCGTTTAAGGAGATAAAAATGGCAAAACCATTAGTAGCAATAGTAGGAAGACCAAACGTTGGTAAATCTACTTTTTTTAATAAGGTTGTTGGTAAGAAGATATCAATAGTTGAAAATATGCCTGGTGTTACCAGGGATAGGCTTTATGCCGATGCAGAGTGGTGCGGGCATCAATTTACTATGGTTGATACGGGTGGCTTAGAATTAAAGTCAACGGACGAAATGTGGCGTCATATTCAAAAGCAGGCAGAAATAGCCATCGAAACGGCTGACGTTATTATTTTATTTGCCGATGCAAAAACAGGCTTAAGCGTGTCGGATGAAGACGTTGCGATGAAACTTAGAAAATCCGATAAGCCAATAGTTTTGGCGGTAAACAAACTTGATAATTATAACCCCGAAAAGTTATACGAGTTTTATAATCTTGGATTAGGTGAACCTTTTGGAATTTCGGCTGAACACGGAACGGGGATAGGCGAGCTTTTAGATGAGGTGGTGACCTATTTTGACAAGTGCCAAGAAGACGAAAGCGATGCTTCACTTAAGATTGCCGTCGTTGGTAAGCCCAATGCAGGTAAGTCGAGTTTATGTAATAAATTACTTGGGTTTGACCGTACGATTGTGTCTGACATAGCAGGTACAACGAGAGATGCTATCGATACAAAATTCCTTTATGACGGCAAAGAATATACCCTTATTGATACAGCGGGTATTAGAAAGAAAAGAAGCGTTGAAGAAGACGTTGAATATTATAGTGTTTTGCGTGCTTTCGGTGCTATTAGGCGTGCTGACGTTTGCGTTATGATGATTGATAGTAGTGAGGGCATTACCGAACAAGACGTTAAAATTTTGGGCTATATTCACGAACAAGGCAAACCGTCTGTTATTGTGATGAATAAGTGGGATTTGATTAAGTCGGAGGCCAAGCGGTCTTAGGAAACAATGTCATAAATCAACTCCTTGGCTCACAGAACGACATGGCTACGATCCGACTTTACCGAACAAGACGTTAAAATTTTGGGCTATATTCACGAACAAGGCAAACCGTCTGTTATTGTGATGAATAAGTGGGATTTGATT
>JAZQKH010000038.1:0-12204 GCA_045542055.1 Christensenellaceae bacterium
GACCGGACTTGAACCGGTATGGAGTTTCCTCCGAGGGATTTTAAGTCCCTTGCGTCTGCCAATTTCGCCACCTCGGCATTTATGGAGGCGCCACCCAGATTTGAACTGGGGGTGAAGGTTTTGCAGACCCGTGCCTTACCACTTGGCTATGGCGCCGTTTGGACAAAAAGTCCGTAATAAAAAAAATGGAGCGGGAAACGAGATTCGAACTCGCGACATTTGCCTTGGCAAGGGAACGCTCTACCACTGAGCCATTCCCGCATCCGCAATGACCTTATTTGGTGGAAACAATAGGGCTCGAACCTATGACCCTCTGCTTGTAAGGCAGATGCTCTCCCAGCTGAGCTATGCTTCCGAACGGTCATTGCTTGTATAATATATCAAATTTTAATTTTAATTGCAAGTGTTTTTAATAGGTTTTTTAAATTTTTTTTAAAATTTTTTTTATCAATCAATTTCTATTGAAAAATCCACGTTGTTTTATTATATTCTTAGCGTAATAAATTGTTTACAGGGACATGAATAATTATAAATTAAATTAAAGAAGATTCTCGGTTTTAATAGAGTGTAAATACTCAGTAGGTGTCATATCTGTGTTTAATTTAAATTGACGGCAAAAATAATGCACTGAACTAAAACCAAGTTTATCTGAAATTTCGGTAATAGAAAGGTTGCCGTGCGCAATTAAAATCTTTGCTTTTTGCATTTTTAAGAATATATAGTATTGAAGCACGCTTTTGCCTGTTTCTTGCTTAAATTTGGTTTTAACAAAACTCTTGCTATAACCGGTTTTTTGGGCAATTTCTTCTAAGGTGACTTGTTCGGAAGAGTCAAGTTTTTCGTTCATAATTCCTATTACGCCACTAACGAAAGGAGAATAGTCTTGACCGAGAGTGGCTTCATCAAGCATGGGGTGATTTTCCTGCGTGCGAAGGAGAGAAATCATTATTAGTTCAGCACAGTTTTTGATGATTTGGTCGCTTCCAAAAGGGGTAAGTGACTTTTTAGTCATTTTAACTAAGTTTAATTCGTTTAATTTATCAGAATAGCTTGTTTTTGCTTCGCTAATTATTTTATTTAGCAACCCTTTTTCATCAGTGCCGAGTCTTAAAATTTTATCAGCCAAAAGATAAAGCGGTCTACTCTTACTATCAAAACTAATAATTGCTGAATTGGCAAAAGCGTCGTCAGTGTAGACGGTGTGAATCTCGTCGGGCTTATGCAAAAATGCTTGCCCTTGTTTAAGGGTAAAGGTTTTATCGCCGGCAAATATTTTAGCACTTCCACTGTCAATATAAATAAGTTCCCAAAAAGGATGTTGTTCTTTTTTAAACTTAAAATTTTTACCATATCTAAAATAGTGTATGGTATATATAGCCGAAATCTCTATCTGACTTTTTAAAACAGTTTTAATAAAAGCGTTGTTATTCTTATTCATAACACTATTATATTTCATTTTAAGGCATAATGCAAGCAAAAAAGTCCTTTTGTGCAAATATTATGTCTTAATTTGTATGGTATATTTTTATTAAGTATTATATAATAAAATTACAAAAGATGAAATTTTTACTGGGAGATATCACTATGAAATTTACACCTGTTTACGACAAAGACTTTTTACCTATTAGCGTCGTGCTTGCCGACTATAAGAAAGCCGTTAAGAACTCTGCTAATAAAACCTTAAAAATATGTGTTGAAAGAAACGATAAATATAACTATATTTACGAGTTGCAAATTTTTGCCGACCAATCCAAACAAGAAGAAAACTATAAGATAGCCGAAAGAATAATCAAGTCTATTCTTTGGGTGTGTGGCGGTTATAAAATTTATATCTGCGGTGATAAATACGTTTACGATAGAATTGCCGAAGATTATACTGCTAACGGGGCAAGGGCGTTTGACTTTGACTTTATGCAAACCGTTTACGAACAACCCTTTGAAGTTTTATACGTGGAAGAAAAAGATTTCCCTGCACAAAACTATTGTCAAGTAAAGGTTGGCGGTCACTTAGAAGGTTGCCGTATTGGTTTTGACGCCGGCGGTAGTGATAGAAAGGTTAGTGCCGTTATTGACGGTAAGGTTGTTTACAGTGAAGAAGTAGTTTGGTTCCCCAAAATCAATTCAGACTACAAATATCACTATGAGGGCATTAAAGAAGCAATGAAAACTGCTGCTTCTAAAATGCCACGTGTAGATGCAATCGGCGTTTCAAGTGCAGGCGTTTTTGTTAACAATAAAATAATGGTTGCTTCACTTTTTATTAAAGTTCCTAAGGAAGATTTTAAGGCACACGTTCAAAATATGTATATTGATATTGCTAAGGAATTTAACGCACCTTTAGAAGTTGCTAACGATGGTGACGTTACTGCTTTGGCGGGCGCTATCGACCTTCAAGACAACTGCGTGCTTGGTATCGCAATGGGTACTTCGGAAGCAGGCGGTTATATCAACGAACAAGGTCTTTTGAACGGCTGGCTCAACGAAGCCGCTTTCGTGCCCGTAGACTTTAACAAAAATGCTATGGTTGACGAGTGGAGTGGCGATATTGGTTGCGGTGTTAAGTATTTCTCTCAAGACGGCGTTATTAAACTTGCTTGCAACGCTGGCTTTAAATTTGAAGAAGGTTTATCACCTGCAGAAAAACTTAAAGTTATTCAAAAACTTATGGCTGAAGGCGACCCCATGGCTAAGCAAATTTATACGGATATAGGTATTTATCTTGGCTATGCGCTTCCTTATTACTGCGAATTCTATAAGATTAAACACCTATTATTGCTCGGTAGGGTAACTTCTGGCGAGGGCGGTGCTTTAATCGTTGAAAACGCTAAAAAGGTTTTAGCTGAAGAATTCCCAGAATACGCTGATATCGATATTTCAATGCCCGATGAATCAAATAAGCGTGTAGGTCAAAGTATTGCTGCGGCTTCACTTGCCGAAATAAAATAAATTTGATATTGACAAATTGTTTTTAGGGTGTTACAATTTCTTTAAGGAGATTTACTATGAATTACGTAGACACTTTAATGTGGAAGGAAATTAACCAAACACCCGAAGTATTTAAAAGAATACAATCGTCAAACTTAGACGTTATGAAAAAGCTTGTTACTGCTATTAGAAACGGCAGTGCAACCAACTTTGTTGCGGCTGCAAGGGGTTCAAGCGATAACGCTATGATATTTTTTAAATACGTTTTAGAAGTTAACACCAATTACACCGTTGGTTTGTCTGCGCCAAGCGTAGTAACGTTGTATCAAGGTAAAGTTAATTATTCAAATAGTATAGTAATTGGTTGTAGTCAAAGTGGTCGTGCTGAAGACGTTTTAGAAATCATAAAAAAGGGCAACGAACAGGGTGCAATTACTATTGCCGTTACTAACGACAAAAATAGTCCCATGGCTAAAACAGCTAAATTCCACCTTTATTGTGATGCGGGGGAAAAACTTTCAGTTTCTGCAACAAAAACCTTCAATGCTCAACTATATTTGTTATTGTGGCTTGCAAGTGAACTTGCTTGTAATAAAAATAATTTACTTTTGCTTAAACATCTTGACAATGAAATTGAAAGGGTAATGCCACAAATTGACCAGCTTACCACCAAGTACGTTGAAAAATTTAAGAATATGCGAAGTGGCTTCGTTCTTTCAAGGGGCTTAACTTATGCAATAGCGCTAGAAGCAAGCTTAAAACTTCAAGAAACTTGCTATATGCAAGTTAAAGGGTATGCGGGCAGTGATTTTTATCATGGTCCTATGGCAATGGTTAATAAGACGACGCCGATAATTATTTATTGTGCTCAAAATAACGGTAATGAAGAGATGACTAACGCCGTACGTGCTGACCAAATAAAAGTAATCAAGAAGATGCTAAGCTTAAACGCTCCGGTACTTTTGGTTACTAACGACGTCGTGTTAAAAGGAAAATTTACAAGATGTAACGACGCTTTAATTTCCTTTGGTGTTTCTGAAGAAATTGCAATGTTTGCATTTGCGTTATTTGCACAGATGTTTGCTTGTAAAATGTCTTGTGCGATAGGCAACAATCCCGACTCGCCAAGAGCGATTGACCAAGTAACTATCACAAGATAGATTTTATCCCGCCCGATTTTTTCGGGCGGTTTTATTTTGCAAGGTTGTCGCATATAATTAATTAAATTATTGTGGGGTGCTTATGCAAAATAATCAGACGGAAAAATTAGTATTAGAAAATAGAAAAACCTTGGTGATGACAAACGTTTCTGCCGTTGACGGCTTTAACGACCAAACCCTAAAATTGACCGTTTCGGATACAAAAGTTTTAGTTGTTGGGGAGGGCTTGAAAATCACGGTCTTTAATAAAGGTGACGGTAATTTGACTGTGGAAGGAATAATTAACGAAATTAAGTATTCTTTTAAAAAACAGCCTGTGCTTAAAAGGATATTTAAATAGTGTTTGTTACTCGTGGTCAATTTTTCGTTTTTTTAGCGTGCGTTTGTGTCGGTGGTGTTTGCGGGGGCTTTTTTTTGATATCAAGTTGTTTATCAAAAATCTTTAATTTAAAACCACTACGTATAGTTTTTGACCTTATTTTTTTTGTTTTAACTGGCTTAATATACGTGGCTGTTTCCTATCAGTTAGATTTTCCTTCGCTACGAGCCTATATGATTGCGGGCGTTTTGTTGGGAATTTTGCTTTACTGTAAAAGTTTTGGTATAATACTTGCAAATGTTGGCAAAAAGATATATAATAAAATAAATAAAAAACTTAAATCGGCTAAAGCACGTTCATTGCGTAAAGGCCGATAGGTGTGTGTAATGACTGAAGAAAAGAAAAAACGCTTAATAGTTGCCTCAACCGTGGGTGCGGTAGTTTTGGCGTTTTTACTCGTTTTTGTAATGATTTTTCAAATTTGCAAAATTACGTCGATTAAGCGTAAAACAAATGAACTTGACCTTGCTATTGCAGAATATAATCGCCTTATATCGTCGGGTGAAGAAACTCTTGAAGCCCGCAAAACTAAGGCTTGGATTGTGAAACGTGCCTATGAACTTGGCTACGTTTTCTCTGATGACGAGAACTTGAGATGATTTACGGGGTAATAGACGTTGGTTCAAATTCAGTTAGATTAATGACGTGTTTGAACGGTAAAATAAGTAAAGAAATTGCCGTTACTCAACTTGCCGAAGGTATGGTACAAAGTAAAAGGCTAAGCACGCAAGCTATTGAAAGAACGGCAAACGCCGTTTCTTTTTTTGTTGGCAAAGCAAAAGGTTGGGGCTGTCAAAAAATTTTCGTTTTTGCAACCGCTGCGGTAAGAAATTCTATCAATGGTGCTGACTTTGTTAAAAGAGTTAAAGCGCTTTGTGATATAGACGTGGACGTGATATCTGGCGAGGTTGAAGCCCAAATCGGCGTTTTAGGCGCACTTGGCGATAAAGACGGTGGTCTTATCGACGTGGGCGGTGCAAGTTCTGAAATTGCCGTAATTTCGGGCGGAAAGCGTGAATATTCGTATAGTCTTAAACTTGGTGCCGTGACCTTGACTGATAAAGGCGGGCAAGACCCTAACGTCGTAGATGGGATTATAGACGGTGTAATAGGTGAATACGGCAACGTTCCTAAGGGCGATTTTTACGCAGTAGGTGGCACTGCTACGACTATTGCGTCAATGCTAATTGGCTCAGAGGTATATAGGCCCGATTTGGTGCACGGCTACGTAGTAACTAAGAATGATTTGGAAAAACTTAAAAACACACTTTATTCAACACCCGTTTGTGAACGAGCGAAGATAAAGGGGCTAATGCCCGAACGTGCAAAGATTATTGCTTCGGGTGTATCGATTATGCTTGCTATATTAAACCACGTGGGCGTTGAAAGTTTTACGGTTAGTGAGTCGGATAATTTAGAAGGGTATTTATTCCTAAAAACAGGGGCTAATTATGAATAAAAAAATCAATATTTTAAGTAACGTGCTAACCTTTGCTTTAACGCTTGTTGCGTTATTTTTTGTGTCGTACGTTGCTAACGAAAGGCTTGCAATTAAGTTTGGGCTTGCCGTCGTTTACTTTGTTTTAGGTGCTATAATTTGTTCTTCGATATGCACTTTTTTACACGAACTCGGCCACGTTTTAAGTGCAAAAGTAAATAACTTTAAGGTGCTTAGTTTTAGAGTATTATTCTTTAAATGGGAACGAATAAAAAATAAAATGGAATTTTCTTTTGCACCTTTTGATTTTTCCGCTGGCTTTACCGAGTGCGTTGCAATAAACACGAGAAACCTTGAAAAACGCTATAAAAAAATCACCTTGTCGGGTGTTCTTGCAACGATAATCGTGATACCTTTGGGTGTGCTTCCAATCGTGGTCAATTTTTTGCCGTCGTGGGCGTACTGCATGTGGATAATGTTTATTCCAATGGGAATTTATTCTGTTTGTGATAATATTTTGCCGATGATTTCCGACGGTGTAAAAAACGACGGTGCAATTATTAGGGGTATAAATAAAAATGAGCCGTCTTCAAAAGTGTTAATGAATTTGCTTGCCATACAGTCGCAAATGTATTCTGGTAAATCGCCTTGCGAAGTTGACGAGAATTTGTATTTTGACGTTCCACAACTTCCTGAAGACGATATAAACTTTTTCCTATTGCTGAATGCAAGGTATAATTACTATCTTGACAAAGGTGATTACGAAAACGCCAAAAAGACCACTGCAAGGCTTTTATCTTTGGAAGAATATGCACAAAAATCACACATGAGTGTCGTAAAAGCGGATGCTCTATACAACGCCTGTACTTTTGATTATAATGAAGAGCGTGCCGATGATTTAACCTACGAGTTAGAAAAATTTCTAAACGGAATTAACAACGTTACCAATCTTCGCATAAAAACGGCTTATATTTTAAACGTAAGAAAAGATTACGAGGGGGTTGAACACTTTTACAAGAAGGGTATCAAAGAAGCCCAAAAGAGTCAAATTTCAGGTCTTGGGAAGTTTGAACAAAAACTTTTAGAAGAACTGTATCAAAAATTTCAACAAGTTGTAAACAAATAGACCTTAAAAACGGCAAAGAATTTTGCCGTTTTTTTATGCTTAAATATTCTTAATTAAGACATTATGCGACACTTAAATTTTCAGCCTTAAAAAATTAGCGAATTTTTGCCCTTTAAAACTATATATATAGTTTTAGATTTTAAAAAACCCTTTACAAAACCGATGATTTGTGATATAATTTAAGCATCTAAATAAAACACAAAAAGCAGGTGTGCGATGGAAGAAAAAAACTTAAATAACCACAACTATGGCGAAGGTCAAATTCAAGTCCTTGAAGGTCTTGACCCTGTTAGAAAAAGACCGGGTATGTATATCGGCTCTACGGACGTTAAAGGATTGCACCATTTGGTTCAAGAAATCGTTGATAACTCTATTGACGAAGCGCTTTCAGGTTATTGCGATACCATCACCGTTCAACTCAATGCCGACGGTTCTTGTACCGTAAAGGATAACGGTAGGGGCATACCAACCGCTATTCACCACACTGAAGGTATCTCGGCTGTAGAAGTCGTTTTAACCAAACTTCACGCAGGTGGTAAGTTTGGTGGTGGCGGATACAAAATTTCGGGCGGTCTACACGGCGTTGGTCTATCTGTCGTTAACGCATTATCAGAGTGGCTTGACGTTGAAGTTTTCCAAAACGGCAACCACTACAAACAAACGTACAATAGGGGTATCCCACAAGCACCGCTTAAAGTAGTTGGTCAGTGCGACTTTACTGGTACTTGGGTAACCTTTATGCCTGACGACGAGATTTTTGAAACTACTGAGTTTAATTATGATACTATTAAAACAAGGCTTCGTGAACTTGCCTATCTTAACAAAGGTTTAAGAATTAAAATAGTTGATTTAAGGGAAGATAGGGAACATCAAGACGAGTTCTATTACGAAGGTGGTATAGCCCATTTCGTAGAAGATTTATCTAAGAATAAGACTCCGCTTTTTGACAAGCCATTTTACTTTGACGTGTTTTACGGCGACACTGAAGTGGAAATTGCTCTTCAATATACCGAAACGTATAACGACGTTGTGTACGCATTTGCGAACAATATCAATACTGAAGAAGGTGGCACTCACTTAGAAGGTTTTAAGAGTTCGCTTACCCGTTTAATTAACGATACGGGTAAAAAACTTAACACTTTTAAGGGTGATGAAAAGGTGTCTTCTGACGACGTTAGGGAAGGTTTGGTTGCAGTCGTATCGGTTAAACTTACCGACCCACAATTTGAAGGTCAAACTAAAACCAAACTTGGCAACTCTGAAATGCGTAACCTTGTGACTAAGGCTATGAACGAATATTTTGGTGCGTATTTAGAAGAAAATCCTGCCAAAGCAAAAGAAATTTTGCTTAAATGCCTAACTGCACAACGTGCAAGGGAAGCAGCAAGGCTCGCAAGGGAAAACACCAGAAGAAAAGGTGCATTAGAGTCGACTACGTTGCCGGGCAAACTTGCAGATTGTTCTGATAAGAATCCTCAGTTTTGTGAGATTTTTATAGTCGAAGGCGACTCCGCAGGCGGTAGCGCAAAGCAAGGTAGAGATAGAAGATTCCAAGCAATTTTACCGCTTCGTGGTAAAATTCTTAACGTTGAAAAGGCAAGGCTGAATAGAATTTTAGAAAACGCTGAAATCAAGGCAATGATTACTGCCTTTGGCGGTGGTATTCAAGATGACTTTGATGAAAGCAAACTTCGTTACGACAGAATTATTTGCATGACCGACGCCGACGTTGACGGAAGCCATATTAGAATTTTGCTTTTGACCTTCTTCTTCAGATTTATGCGCCCGCTTATTGAAAAGGGGCACGTTTATATTGCACAACCCCCGCTTTATAAAGCGACGAAAAACAAGGTTGATAGGTACTTCTATTCGGACAAAGACTTGCAAGAATACCTAAACGAAGTAGGTAAATGCGAAGTTCAGCGTTACAAAGGTCTTGGTGAAATGGACCCCGAACAACTTTGGGAAACCACTATGAACCCTGAAACGAGAACTTTGCTTAGAGTTTCTATGGAAGACGCCGTTGAAGCAAATGAAACGTTTGCTTCACTTATGGGCGACAACCCTGAACTTCGTAGGGAATTCATTGAAAACAACGCAAAATTAGTAACCGATTTAGATGTATAATTAAGGAGCCGTTATGTCCAAAAAAGAGATAAATGCAGAACTTACTGCTGAATTTAAATCAACTCTAGAAAAAACTAAACTTATAAACGTTGAAGTAAATAACGAAGTAAAAAAATCGTTTATAGCCTACGCAATGGCGGTTAACGTATCAAGGGCAATCCCTGACGTTCGTGACGGCTTAAAACCCGTTCACAGACGTATTTTATACGCTATGCACGATATGGGTTTAACGAGTGATAAACCCTTCAAAAAGTGTGCTAAAATCGTCGGTGAAGTTTTAGGTAAATATCACCCGCACGGCGATAGTTCAGTTTACGACGCTTTAGTTCGTCTTGCGCAAAACTTCTCAATTAATTTCCCGCTCGTTGACGGGCACGGTAACTTTGGCTCTGTTGACGGCGACCCTGCTGCAGCTTATAGATATACTGAAGCAAGGCTTTCAAAGTTAGCAAACGAAATCTTGCGTGAAATTGATAAAGATACGGTTGATTTTTATCCAAACTTTGACGATACTGAAATGCAACCTGCAGTTTTGCCGTCAAGAATACCTAATATCTTGGTTAACGGTTCAGACGGTATTGCCGTTGGTATGGCAACAAATATTCCGCCACACAACTTGGCTGAATGCTTAAACGCATGTATTGCAATGCTTGATAACCCCGAAATCACCGTCGACGAGCTTATGGAATATATCCCTGCGCCCGACTATCCTACCGGTGCTGTTTTGATGGGTAGAGCGGGTATTAAGCAAGCATATAAGACTGGTAAAGGTGGCTTTGTTCTACGTGCTAAATGTGAAATTGAAGAATTTAACAACGGCACTCGTGAACGTATAGTCGTTACTGAACTTCCATATCAAGTAAACAAGGCGGCGCTTGTTAAAGACATTGCCGACCTTGTTAAAGATAAACGTGTTGAAGGCATTAGCGATATTAAAGATGAGTCTGATAGACACGGTATGCGTATAGTTATTGACGTTAAAAAGGACGCTAATTCTCAAGTCGTACTTAATACCTTGTTTAAGCATACCAACCTTCAAGTTAAAGACGGTATTACACTTCTTGCTTTGGTTGACGGCGAGCCTAAGGTTTTAGGCTTAAAGGAAATTTTGCAACATTATATTGCACACCAAGAAGACGTTATTGTAAGGCGTACTAAATACGAACTTGCTAAAACTGAAGAGCGTGCTCATATCGTTCAAGGCTTGGTTATCGCACTTGCAAATATTGATAGGGTTATTGAAATTATTAAGGCATCTGCTGATAAAAACACGGCTATTGAAGCATTAATTAATGAATTTGTACTAACTGATAAGCAAGCAAACGCTATTTTGGAGATGCGTTTGCAAAGACTTACCAGTATGGAAGTTAATAAACTTAACGAAGAACTCGTTGAACTTAACAATACTATTTTAGACCTAAAAAATATTTTGGCTGATGAAAGTAGGGTTAGGGCTATCATTAGGGCTGATATGGAAGAAATTAAAGAAAAATATCCTTCGCCCAGAAAGACCGAACTATCCTACGACTACGGCGATATTGACATTGCGGATATGATTCCCGTTGAAGACGTCGTTGTAAGTTTAACTCACTTTGGTTACGTTAAGCGTGTTCCGGTGGCTGAATATAAAGCACAACGTCGTGGCGGTAAGGGTATTACTGCACACAAACCTAAAGAAGAAGACTTCGTTGACAATATGTTTGTTACGAGCACTCACGACGATGTATTGTTCTTTACCGATAAAGGTAAAGTTTACAGTCTTAAAGGCTATTATATTCCTGAAGCCCAACGTACCGCAAGAGGTAGGGCTATTGTAAACTTGTTGCAACTTGATGAAGGTGAAAAAGTTCGTGCAATGGTTCCTTTAAAAGCCGATACCGAAGGTTATATTATGATGGCTACCAAAAACGGCTTGATTAAGAAAACTGCATTAACTGAATTTGCAAGCATACGTAAGGTTGGTAAAATTGCAATAAGCATCGTTGATGGCGACGAACTTATTTCTGTTGGACTTACCGATGGTACAAACGAAGTGCTAATGGCTTCACACGAAGGAAAATGTATACGTTTCCATGAAGACGACGTTCGTGCAATGGGTAGAGATACGCAAGGTGTAAGAAGTATGACCCTAAATGAGGGTGACTACGTAGTTGATATGTCTATTATCAAAGAAGGCTACGAAGTTATCACTATGACTGAGAACGGTTACGGCAAGCGTTCGCCAATAGATGAGTATAGATTGCAAAATCGTGCAGGTAAGGGTGTTAAAGCGGGCGTATTTAACGCTAAAACGGGCAAACTCGTTTCAATGAAACTTATCTCGAGTGACGAAGATATTATGATTATAACCAGTGCTGGCGTCATTATAAGGGTGTCTGCTTCTGAGATTAGCACGATTGGTAGAGACACGCTCGGTGTTAGGGTTATGAGAATTGACGATTCAACGGTAAGTCGAATTGCAGTTACCCCAGGCGGTGCTGACGAAGAAGAACAACCCGCTGAATAAAATCGCTAAAAACATAATAAATTCCACCTAAATTTACGTTTAGGTGGAATTATTTTTTTAATTTTAAAAAAAGTTAAAAATTTAAGCGTTTTATAATTGACAAACTATTTTAATTTTTATATAATAAATAAGCGTTTTAAGTTAATGTGCTGATATGGCTCAGATGGTAGAGCGCGTCCTTGGTAAGGACGAGGTCAGCAGTTCAAATCTGCTTAGCAGCTCCAAAAATCCCGAGTGCATTTCGCATTCGGGATTTTTCTTTACCTAAAAATATAGAAAGAACTCCCTTTCCGATGTGTGAAAGGGAGTTTCTTTGTTTTATACAAGAGTGGGAACGATCTCGGCCAGTTTGGTTGCAAAATCGGCGTGGGCTTTTTTGGTGAAGTGGAGATAGTCTACTTTGTTGAATTCCGCAATGCCCTGTGCATCCAGCCAGGCACAGCCCTGTGCTTTGGCAACCGGTTCCATCCATTTGGCAAGTTCGCGGGATTTTTCGGCGCAGCCTTTTCCCATGGAAGCCCCGGCAGGGAAGTCGGATCGTAG
>JAZQKH010000039.1:0-19057 GCA_045542055.1 Christensenellaceae bacterium
CTTTATTCTTCAATCCTATAATGTTAGCCCTTTACTCCACCTGAGCCTTTCCGCCCAAAGCGTTTATGTCGTTAAAAAAGGTTGAAGTCGGAGGCCAAGCGGTCTTAGGAAGACAATGTCATAAATCAACTCCTTGGCTCACAGAACGACATGGCTACGATCCGACTTCTTTATTCTTCAATCCTATAATGTTAGCCCTTTACTCCACCTGAGCCTTTCCGCCCAAAGCGTTTATGTCGTTAAAAAAGGTTGGGTAATGCTTTAATATCGACTGAACGTCTAAAATTTTTATTGGATTATCGGAAAAGCAACCGGCAACGGCAATAGCCATTGCTAAACGGAAGTCGCCGAAACAGTCGACCAATCCACCGCCCGATAGTCTACCCATGCCGTTAACAACAAGACCAAAGTCGCCACCAACGACGTCAGCACCAAGTTTATTTAGCGCTAATATTAGGGTGTTTATTTTGATAAGTTCTTTACTCGTCGGCTTTTTGGCAAGCCTAATTTCAGTTTTACGATTTAAGAACACTGATGCTACCGTAAGCAATGGCAAAAGGTCTAAATCAACGTCGCAAATATCATTTTTACCGTCAAAAAGCCCTTCTATAATATCAAAATTTGCCTTTTCAGTTTGCAGTGTTGCGGGGTTTAAATTTTCAATTTCAATTTTGCCACCCAACCTTTGACAGAGCTTCCACACCGACGACAACGCCCAATCCCCTTCAACCACAACTTTTTGTGGCGAAATGTATTTTTGGTTACCCGCTATATAATAGCCGTAATCGGTCTTATCTATAGACACGCCAAAAATTGATAAGACTTGCATAGTCATATCGGTATTCACCGTATTAGGCGTTTGCATAAAAATTATTTTGCTATCTTGCTTAAGAAGCGGAAGTGCAAACATTAGTCCACTTACAAACTGCATGCTAACCTGTGGTGGAATTCTATACTCACCGGCGAGCAAATTACCCTTAATAGTAAATGGCAGTTTTTCAGAAGAAAAGCCCACGCCTTTAAGCGTATAAAGCAATTCAGTATACGGGCGTAAAAGTATTTTACCTTCGCCGTCGTAAGTTACTTGCGGTGTAAGGGCACTTATAATAGGCAACAAGAACCTGAGCGTAGCCACGCTATCGTGTACGTTAATAGACACCTTGTCCGGCACATTTAAAAAATCCACGGGTGCAACTGTAACTACGTTGCCGTCAAAAGAAGTTCTAACCCCAAAGTTTTTAAGCACTTCAAGAGTAACGTTCAAATCTGACGAGCCGTTTTTCATATAAATTTCAGTACGCTCGTTTGAAAGGGCGGCGGCAAGAAACAGCCTGTGTGCGTAAGATTTTGAAGATACGGCCTCTATTTTGCCACTTAAGTTTGCAGGCGTAATCTTAATATCCATTTGGCCTCCTAAATAAGTAAAAATTTATATGGTTATCAACTACCTTTATACGTTTTGTTTGTTATCCGTGGGCGAAACACCCATAATTTGCTTATAATTGTGATAAAAAGTGGTGTATTGCTTATATCCCACGGCAAGCCCCGCTTCAACAGCACCCATACCTTGACGTATTAACCTTGAAGCGTGGTGAATCTTTTTAATGGCAACGTAGCGATTTACTGAAATTCGCATAGTTTTAACGAAGCGGTGGCACAGCGTAGACTTACTAACGAACAGGTGTGCACATATCTCGTTAAGGGTTAAAGGGTTGCAAATGTTTTTATTGATATAAGTAACGGCAGATTTAACAACGTTATCAACCCTAACGGGAGCGTAGCCTTTTTCAAACTCACTAAACACGCTGTCAAGTTCCATAATAAGATTTAAGATGCCCGTCAGCATAAATATATGCCCAAGTGAGTGCTTTTTATAGTCGGAAAAACTTAAAAGCCTTTTAATTATACCCGTTTTTTGCAATATAGTGTGCGGGATAACCCTATAACAAGACGTATCGCTGAACACGTCTTTATTAAGCGACATACCGCCAAGTGCAAGCATCTTTTCAACGGTTTCAAGGTCGAACATTACCACAATACGCTCGTAATCCTTTTGTGGGCTTACGTCAATAGAGTGTATTTGATTGGGCGAAACGAATATAACGTCACCCTCGTTAACGACGTATTCTTCACCCTCAATCAAATATTTAATTTCGCCTTTAATAAGGTACAAAATTTCAAACTGTTGATGCGATTCAGTACCTAACTTGGTTAAATTATATTCGCCTTTGGGCGACAAGGTATGATGAAAATGAAAATCATCAACGCCCCTATTAAACTCTGAAATAACCGTCTTCATACTTTGATTTTAGCATAAGCATTAGCACATTTCAATAGCTTTTAAAAATTTTTCGACATTATTTTTAAGATAGTTAAAAGTACAATTATATCAATAAAACCTTAGCGATTACGCACCACCTAAAAAGTGGGCAAAAAGGCAAAAATAAAAAACCGTTTACGCTGTTGGTAAACGGTTAATTTTTTTAGAAATATTGACCTACGGGCGAAGATTTTTACTAAATTCACACCCGCAATAGTTTTGGCGATATAAACCGAACTGTTTTGAAAGTTCCACCGACCGTAAATATCCACCCTTTTTCTTAAAGTCTGAAGGTAGCCATTTTACGCCCAAACTATCGGCAAGTTCTAACCCAATAGCATTTAGTCTTTCAGCGTCCTTTAACGGACTTACGGTTAGGGTGGTGGTAAAATAATCAAACCCCGTTTCCTTTGCCGTTTGAGCGGTCTTAGTGAGCCTTAATTTATAGCAAACGGTACATCTGCCACCGCCTTCACGCTCGGTTTCAAGCCCTTGCACGGCAGTAGTAAAGTCTTGCTTAGAATAATCACAACAAATACATTTTACGCCAAGCTTTTCACATAGCCTTTGCTGTTCTTCTTTACGCAGAGTATATTCTTCAAGCGTATCTATATTAGGATTATAGTAAAAGACGGTTAAGTCAAAATAGTCTTTTACGGCTTCAATACACGCCGTTGAGCAAGGAGCACAACAACTGTGAAGCAATAATTTTGGCTTTTGCCCCGATTTCTTTAGTTGGGAAATAACCTGTTCCATATCCCGATTAAAATTTTTAGCCATTACAGTTCCCTTTTTATAAGCCTGCCATCTTCGTTAGTAATATAATATGCCTTTCCGCCTGCCGAAATGCTTTTTACGAACTTGCCGTTAACAAATTCTAAAGCACAGTCGTTTTCAACGGCGTAGGCACATTTAACGTTAGCCTTAATCATCGCCGAAGAAAAATCTTCTTCACGCTGGTTAAAGTGCGGGCACATTGTTCCTTCAAGCACGCCTAAGCCCTTTTTTAGCACGTAGTCTGCACTTTGCCCACGCATAATCTCGTAGTCGGTATACATATCTTCAAACCAACAAATTGCACCCGCAGACAGCCCGCAAATAATTTTGCCTTGCTCGTACGCTTGCTTAACAAGGTCCATTACACCCGTTTTTTGCCAGTGCTCTAACATAAAAAGCGTGTCGCCACCGCCGATATAAATACAGTCGGCTTTGTCAAATTTCGCTTTTATATGCTCTAAATCCATTTCGCCGTATACGGTAAGCGCAACTTCCGCTTTAATATCGTAAACTGACGTATAAGTCTTTCTAAAACTGTTAAAATACGGCATACTATCGTGCGATGCCGTACCTAGAAATAATGCAGTTGCACGATTTGCACCAGCGTGACGCTTAGCAAGGTCTGCCACGTAACCGTCTATTTGCAGTGTGGTTTTGCTTTTAATTTCCCCACCGCCTATCGCAATAATAACTTTGTCCATACTATTTTTCTATAATTGCTTGTCCGTTAGTAATAAAAATTTTATCTGCAACGCTACTTCCAAACTTTTTAACGCTATACTTGTATGCCTCGGCTAAAAGATAGTTCCTATTAGAGTGATAATCCCCCGCAACGAAGTCCACAAGCCCGTTTTTAATCATCTTTGCAACCAAACGCTTATTGGAGCGTTTATTCTTACCCAAAAGGCTATCGGCGTTTACTTGAATAAGCCCGCCTATCGACTTAACTTCAAAAGCGTCGTCTAAAGTAAAGTAACTATACCTTTCGGCGTGTGCAACTATGGGGATATAACCCATACGCTTAAACTCGTAAACGTATTCAACAATCTCGCACTCGTGATTATAGTTAAACTCTAAAAGCAGGTATTTACTATCGTTAAGAGTTAGTAATTGGTCGCCACTTAAACTTTTCTTCGTATCGATGTCAACGTGAATTTCTTGCCCTAAATAAAGGTTTATATCTAAGCCCTTTTGCAAAACATAATCACGAAACTCGTTAAACCTTTCTTTAAGTTGGTTTTTTGACAACTTGAAAACACCGCGGTAATGCGGTGTTAAAAAAAGGTGTTTAACCCCTTGTTTTATTGCATTACTTACCATTTCTAAAGACGTTTCAACTGAGTTGCTACCGTCGTCTACCATAGGAAGCACGTGCGAATGGATGTCTATCAAAACAAGCCCTCCGGGGAATTATCTATACGTAAAAGTTAATCTTTTAATTATCGAATATATTTTAGTAATAATAGTAGTTATAACTGCCGTATTTAGATTCGTACATAGAAAGTACAGTACCTAAAATATTGGCGTTGTTCATTCTAAGTTCCTTAATAGCTTCGGCAACCTGCGCCTTGGTGGTTACGCCGTATGCAATTAGGAAGATTACGCCGTCAGACACCTTGGTTATATGAATATAGTCTGAAACGTTCAATACGGGCGCACAGTCTAATATAATATAGTCGTATTTATCACGCAGAATTTTAATAAATTCCTTAAACTTATCTGAAACAAGCACGAGCGACGGGTTAAAAACTTCCGCACCCCTTGTGATAACTTCAACGTTTTTATATTTAGTGGGCTTTGTAATCTGTTCGATGGTGCTTTTGCCAAGAATATATTCCGCAACGCCCTCTTCATTACTGAGTTCAAAAACCCTATGAAGTTTAGGGCGACGGAAGTCAAGGTCAATCATAAGAACCTTTTTATCGGTTAAACCAAGGCTTACCGCCAAGTTGCACGCAACGGTAGTTTTACCTTCCTTTGCACCCGAAGATTCTATTTGAATAACCTTAGTGTTACCATCGGCGTTCATATACAAAATGTTATCCTTAAGTCTGTTGTAACCTTCAATGGCACTACCTTTTAAGGATTCACCAATAATAATTCTGTCTTGGTCTTCAAAGCGTTTTTTCTTTTTAAATAATCCCATACCATACACCTATTGGGCGTATCGCCCTACTTAATGGTATTATACAATATAATCGGCATAAAATCAACACTTTTTATAATTATTAACGCATAAACGCCTAATTTTTACACCCCGTATTTAGACATTATCTTAAGAAGCGCCCCCAAACCGTCGTTTACACACCTTTTAACTTCGGGCACGTTCTCGCCATTTTCCGCCCGTGCGATTGCCGTTTGAAGTTCCCTTACCTGTTTTTTGTCGGTAGCAGAAAGCCCAAAATCATCTAAACGTGATATCACGTGTTTAACGTGTGAAAAATCGGGTGGTGGTGTTAACGCCTGCTGAGTAACACTGTCTTTGCTACTTTCTTGGTTAGAAATCCCCTTAACGTTTATAACACCTACGGCGTCTTTTATAACGCTTGGAGCGGGTTGTTGCTCGTCAAAATCGACTTTTTGTGCGTCGTTTACAGAAGCACTTTTAATCGTTCCACTAAGCCTGCTATCCATAAATCTAACGAAGTCTAATTGATTTTCCGACACGGTTTTTTGTCGCTTGGGAATAATAATCGAAGGTATACTAAGCAATAGCAGTATAGAAACAGCGTAAAGGCTAAGCGACCCATTTGCCTCACGTGTAACGTCGCACGCCACCTGCAATAAAAAGGTAGCGGAGAAAACGATATATAGCCAAACCCTTTTTTTAATGGAATACTCCCTTAACGCAAGCATTAAAATAAGGTTAACTATAAAAGCCACCATACACACCGTAAGCCCAACGCCAAACACCATACGGGCATCAAGCCCCCATAAAAAATCCGTAACTTGCAAATAAAAACCGGTCATTATACACCTCAACGCAATGTTAAAGTAAAATGACCGGAAAAATTACGATTTCTTTGTCGCTTTTTATATTATTTAATCTATTGTTTTAAAATTACTTAATCTATTCTTACAACGTCGCCCGTAAGCAAGTTAACTATAAGCATATCCTTTACGGTAATCCTTAAAGAATTTTCCACCGCCAACTTGTAAACTTCAAGTTGTTTTCGATATTTAAGTTTTAACGAGTCCGCAGTCAAAGACGAATATTTATAATCAACCACGTACGCCACTCCGTCCTTGATAGCAAGAAGGTCTATAATGCCTTGCACTAAAACGGTTTCATCGCTTTGGGTATCAACCACGCTACTACCTTTAATTGCAGATATAAACGACTTCTCCCTATAAAGCGAGGCGTTCTTTAAAAAACTTAGAACGGGGCTGTTAACGGCGTTTTTAAGCCTTGAAAGATTAATTTTACCCACCTGCTTTTCGGTAAGCACGTTACTATTTATCATACCGTCAACTTGACCGTCAAAGTTGGTTAAGTCGTCAAAATCAAGGTGTTCCATAAGTTTGTGAGCAATTAACCCACGCTCTTTATCGGAAGTGTTTTCATCGTCAACCACGTAGCACAACGCCCCCTGTTCTTCGTACGCCTTAGCAAGTTCTGCCGTAACCGAACTTTTAAGCGGAAGGGTCGTTTCAGCACTAAACTTATACTTAAAGTTTAAGTTGTTTGAAATCTCCTTACAAACGTCGTCGTTAGGTTTGCCCACCAAAACGTGCCTATACGGTTTAAGTAAAGATTCAAAACCAAAATCGCTTATTTGGTGCTCGGCAATTTGCACGTCTTTGGGAATATAGTCCATAAAGCACGTGGCCCTGCCCACGCCGTTGCGTTTTTCAATTTTACTACCTTCGTAAATTAAATGCATTGAATAAGTCGCACGGGTGGTTGCCACGTAGAATAGACGAAGTTCTTCTTTAATGCCTTCTATGCGTGACTTTTGCTTAATCACACCCCTAAGTAACGTTTCAGAGTGCGTCCTTTGGCTTTGGTCAAAATACTTTAACGCAACGCCGAACTTTCTATCCTTAAACATTAGGTTAGCATCGGATTCTACACGCATCTTCTTTTCCATGCCACAAATAATTACCACGGGGAACTCTAAGCCCTTGGAAGCGTGCATGGTCATAACCCTAACGTTATCGTCGCCAAGGTCGGGCGCAAGCGAAAGCACGTCGGGTTTATTTTCTATAAGGGTTAAAAATTCTTTTACCGTCAATCGCTTATCAGCAGTAACGGTAGACGATAAAAACTTGTTTAGGCACTTTAATTTAAACTCACCCCTACGCTCTGCCACAAGCTCTGTTTCGTATTCGCTATCGGCTATAATGCGTTTAAGAATCTCGTGTGCACTGCAAAAATCGGCAAGCATACGAATATTAGAAAAATAGCCGTCAAACGCCCTTAATCTATCGCCAAGGTCTGAACCAAGATTTTGAACGCAATACTTATATCTTTGATAAAAACTTAATCGATTGTTAGGGTTTTGCTCTTTTGCAGTAACCACAATTTCGGCTAAATCTTCATCACTAAAACGCCCTACGGGGCTTTTAAGAGTACTTGCTAAAGGCAGGTCTTGGGTGAAATTATCAATAAGTTTAAGCACGTTTATTAGCGCTTGAACGTGTGGAAGGTTGGCAATATTTTGTGCTACGCTTGATATAACGGGAACGTTTCTTCTAACAAGACCGTTGACTAAACCCGATACGTAAGCGTTTTCACGATTGCGTGTAAGTATACAAATATCACCGTAAGACACCTTTCGCATTACGTTTAGTTTAGTGTCGAAAATCTCTTTACCAAGTTCTTGGTTTATAATTTCATACACCAATGCAGAAATTTTATTTTCATCAACGCTTGCCCGTTCGTGCAAACGTTCTAAAAGGTCGTAAACTTTAGGCTCTTCCTTAATACGTGGGGTAACGCTTGGCTTTTTCAAGAAGTGAACTTGCGTTCTACCCTTTGCGTAATCTGGATATATTCCAC
Organism: Christensenellaceae bacterium; assembly: GCA_045542055.1. Lineage (GTDB taxonomy): Bacteria > Bacillota > Clostridia > Christensenellales > Borkfalkiaceae > UBA1259. The sequence continues at coordinate 8,100 of JAZQKH010000039.1, forward strand.
CGGCAACCAACATGTTTTTATGGTACGGTATGCCGAAATATTCTTCGGTCATAGAATACAAAAACATCTGGTTAACTAATTGAATAACGGCGTCTGCAGAACGGAAGTTATAATTTAAGAACACCGTCTTTTCGCCACGCTTTGGCATTTGTTCTGCCTTGTTTATAAAAAACTCTGGATTGCAACCCCTAAACCCGTAAATGCTTTGTTTAGCGTCGCCAACCATAAATAAGTTGTTATTAGCAATCTTGCCAATCAAGGCTTCTTGAACGCCGTTTACGTCTTGATACTCGTCTACGAAAATATATTTATACTTGTCCCTTACCGTTTGGCAAATTTCAGGGTTATTCAAAATTCTTAGGGCGTAATGCTCTAAGTCGGCAAAGTCTAAAAGGTTTTCTTCACGCTTGCTAAGCGAATAGCGTTCAGTAAAGTTTTGCGTTATTTCTACAAGTTTGCGTGCGTCTTTTATAGTACAAACGTACCTTTTATAATCGGTGTCACAATCGGTAAGGTGTTGGGCGTAATCGTTTATAACCGAAAACAAAACGTCCCTTATTTTAGTAAGTTCTTCCTTTATTTCTTTCGCCCTATCTGAAAGTTTTCTTTCAAAATTAAGCTTTACTTTTACGCCTTCATACGCCTTTACCGCATATAGGTCGTGGCTAGTAATAGCGTCTATTTGGTCTATGACGGCTTGTGCAAAGCCGGCACCCGACTCGTAACCACTGCTTATCAGTTCTCTTTGATAATCGTAAGCACTATTTTTCAGTGGTTTTAAGTCGTCGTATAAATAATCAAAATAAGCGTCTTTTAAATTGTTAAAGGCTTGCAAACTATCGTCTAAAAATCCGTTAGCAAACTCTAACGGATTGGCTTCGCCACCAAAAAAGTCGAATAGCGACAACACCGTTTGCTTTAACCTGTCGTCACTACGCCGTTCGGAAAGTTTATCAAGCAAGTCAAAAAACTCTTTGTCACCGTCAGCGTAATACTTTGCAAACGTTTTGTTTATGCACTCTTGTTTAAGGGTGTCCGACCTACTTTGGTCGGCAACCACAAAATCCGGCGCTACACCCGCTTCAAAGAAGTAAGTTCTTATAAGCTTGGCACAAAAACCGTGCACGGTTGAAATATCCGCCGTTGCCACTTCGCTAAGCATATTTGCAAGATGACTCTGCCCCGCCTTAATGCTTTTGATAAGTGCATCTTTGAGTTTGGCCTTCATCTCGGAAGCCGCCGCCTCGGTAAAAGTCACGGCAAGCACGCTATTGATGTCAGCCCTGCCACTCTTTATTATTTCTATTAACCTATTTATCATTACGAAGGTTTTTCCGCTTCCGGCAGAAGCAGAAACCAAGATGTTGCCACCGTCGTAATTTATAGCTTCAATTTGTTCGGGTTTTAACGTATTACTCATCTTGCTCACCTCCGTTTACCGCATAATAAACGGTGTCCTCCTTAACTACGCCAATAGTTCTAAGTAACGCTTCACTACAATCGCAAAGCCCTTTAAAGTCACAATATTCGCAAGCACTTCTTCCGTCCATACTAACGGGCGAAGCTACAATAACGCCATCCTGCATGTTTTGCGCCGTCTTTTGGCTTATCAAATATGCGTAATCAGTAAACGCTTTAAGGGTGTCTGCGTCGGTAGTACCCGTGTTTTTATCGGCGTCAAGCTTAACGGGCAAAAACTCACTTTCCCCGCCAAAATCTATACTGCCGTCCTGCGCCTTAATAACTTCTAAATCGTCAAGAGTTTTGCCTACCATCATAGCACTTTTCTTCTTGCCAAGTGCCGTGTAGTTGTCGCTAATTGGCATATAATACGCCCCAGCAAGTTTTTTATCTTTAAGCGCCAAGGCATAAAGATATAACTGCAACTTAACGCCGGCAAACAACTTATCTTCGGAACTGTCTGCCGAGCCCGTTTTATAGTCGATAACCCTAAAATAGTCGCCGAAAGTATCAACCCTGTCAATCTTACCAGAAAGTTTAATCTTGCCGTCCAAAAGTTCAATGGCGTCGTACTTACCGCCCTTGCCGAACTTAACTTCAATGTCGGTACTTTGGGCAATAAAGGAGGAATTTTTTAACCACAAATAGTTCTTATAGCAAAACTTTTTACACTCTGCAAGCACCCTATCAATCATATGTTTTTGCGACGGGTCTAAGGTATAGCGCAAAAATTCTTCTCTCTCAAGAACCTTTTGCGAAGCTTCCTTAAACACCGTATCCGAAGTCTTTTCATCTTTAATACGATTAAGGTTTTTAATATAGTAGGCAAAAATTTCGTGCATAAGGTTGCCCACTGAAAGCCCGTTAACAGAGCCGTCGTCAGCCTTTCTAAGCCTAAGGGCGTGCGATAAAAAGGACATGTAAGGGCATTTATTAAAGTCCTCAATAGCCGTTGGCGAAGTCACGTCTGATACGATTAAATGTTTGTGCCTATCTAAACGTAGTTTAACTTCCTTGTCGGTTTTGTTAAGCAACCTGTGAGCCTTATCGTCGCCAGCCACACTAAAATAAGAAGAAGCCTCGCTAAAATCATCAATAGTACCGTCAGCAAACTGACTGCAAGATTTAGCAAAGGTTAAAAGTGCTTGTTTATCGGTATAATATCCACCAATCTTGGGGAAGTTTTGGCAGGTAAAAGCCTTTTCAATAAATTCGTAAACTTCGCTTTTACCATTATCTTCGCCCCCGCCGTTAGCGGTGGGATAGCTTACGTAAAGAGCATCGTCAAAGGCAGAAAGTGCCAGTGCAATACTTTCCCTTTGTCGATGGTTAACCACCTTAATTTTGGGCTCTATCATAACCTTAAGCTCGGCTAAAGCGTCAATATCGCCGTCGGATAAAAGGGCAACGTCTTCCTTTCCCGAAGGCACGCCTTGCGTAAGCCCCACGGCAAAAAGACGCTTGGTTTTAGCAAGCGATATTTGTTTATAATCCCCCACAAACACGGCGTCGTTATATTGCGGAATTATAGATAACTCCATTGCCCCAACACCACTAAGGAACACGTTTTTAAACTCAGTGTAGTTAAGAGCAGTGCTACCAAGCAGTTTTTTCATTTGAGAAAGAACGTCCATCGTAGCGTCGTAAACTTGTTCGTTTACGGCAGATTCTTCACGCTCGCCCATACCTGTAAGTTGCACGCCAAAATCATTAAGCCTTTCTTGTGCGTTAACTTTTTCAAGCAAACGCTCTACGTCAAACTTGTCAAGCACTTCGCACACACTTTGCCTAAACGCTTCGTATTCGGTTAAAAGTTCCGGGTCAGCACACGGCAAAACGAACGGCTTGTAAAAACTGCCGTAGCACAAATTGTTTGCAACGATATAATTTTCAAACCCGTCTGTAAACTCTTTTGGTCTATTCCATAAAGGGTTTTTAATAAAAGCACAAAGTTCCTTTTTCCCCGCACCTTTACGGAAAATTTCAACGTATGCACATATAAAAAGAATAAGCGGGTGCGAGTCAGGCTTTTTCTTTTCATCCAAGAAAAACGGCACGTCTAAAAGTCTAAACGCCTTGCAAATTTCTTCACGATAGATTTGAGCGTCGGGCAGAGCCACCGAAAAGTCCTTGTAGCGCATACCCTTTTGAACTTGTTCTTTTATAATGCACGCTACGGCTTCTACTTCACTATCAAGACTTTTGGCGCTCAACTTATAAATCTTATCCGTTTGTTTAATAATCGGGTTGTATAAGGGGTTAAATAGCCCGTCAGCCAAAATCTTGCTTTCTGCACTATTTTCAGTATGTAAACGCTCAATTAGTGGCTTAACACCAACACGTGCGCATACGTTTAAGAACGCCCCCGTGCTTTCGTTTACGTATGCAAAGGTGTTGTCGCCTTCAACTAAAACGGCCGTAACCGACTTAGCCGTACGTATTAGGCACTCTATAACCTGCTTTGCTTGGTTGGTAAAAGATGAAAAACCCACCAAATACACGTCTGAATTAGCCACTTCAGTGCTATTTAAAATAACTTCCGGAAGTTGTGCTAAAGCAGAGTTTTGGTCGTCGTAACCGTTTTGCAGTAAAAATCTTTCATATTCATCAAAAACGGTGGTAATATCGGTAAGTTTGTTTTTAAGCACGCCACCCACACCGTCAAGACACCCGTATAAATCTTGCGGGGTCACGCCTGCGCTTTTAAGTTGCAGAATAAGTTCTAAAAGCGAAGGTGCAAGCGTGGTTTTGCCCGCACGAAAGCATTTAAGCGGGGCGAAGCCTAAAATACGTTTAACTACCATTGCAGACGCTTCTTTAGTAAGCACGTTAGCCATAGGTTTTTTTGCACGCAGATAGTTGCCGAAAGAGTATACTTCGGTATTAAAACTACCCCCGTATTTTTCGCAAATCATACGCTCAGCCATAAGCGAAGCCTTTTCATCGCAAAATACCAAGTTTTTATTATCAAGTTGTTTAGCCGACCCGCCTAAAAGAGTGCACATAGTTTGCATTGCGCCGTAATAGGTGTCGGTAATAATAAGTTTAACCATACCGATATTTTAACACAAAAAAGCCACTATTTAAAGTGCATAAGCGATAAAGTTTAATAAAATTGGCTATAAAATTTAAAAAAACCTTTCAAAGTTTTACATTTAGCATTGATTGTGATATAATACTAAAAAATATCCGATACGACCTTAAAAACTTATCGGCGGAGATTATATGAAAAAACTTCTTATCTCAGTTTTATCTTTAGGGCTTTGCGCCGTAATGCTGTTTAGCGGTTGCTCGTGCGTAGGCGCACCTATTCTTTCATTTAACGAAAACTTTTTAGGCTCTGCAACCGATAAAGCCACCAAAGAAACTCTTATTTATAAAGTTGAAAACGTTGACTCTTTCGGTACGGAATTCAAAAAAGACCCGTCTATTACGAGTTCAGTAATCGAGTATAGTTATAACGGCACTTTTGAAATCACTTGGGAAAGTATTAAATCACTACCCTATCCCGATGACGTAAATAGTCCTAAACCTGAAGAAGTTTCGGGGCTACTTGGCAACGTGATACCCCGTAACGTTATAGACGTTAATGCACAAAACTATTATAAACTGACTTCTAAATTGGAACTTACTGCTTCATATCCAACCATCAACGGCAAAGTTCCTGAAAAACCCACGTGTACCGACGTTATTAAGACTGAAACGTACTTTGCAAATAGAATAGATAGTTACGCTCCAATCTATACCGAAACGGTTGCCAACTACACCAACGTAGTTATGGTAGGTGGTTACGCAGGCGTAACGTTTACCGAATATTCGGCTTATACAGAATACAAAAAAGAAAGTTATATCGTTCACACCAAAATTGATAAAGAAACTAAGTTCACGTCAACAGAATACGCATACTCATATAGAACGGCAATAGATAACGCACAAATTTTATTTTTAATTAGAAATATTGACTTTTCAAAGTCAAACACGGTGTATATTCCTACCGTATCATATCAGTATGGCGAGTCGCAAAGCCTTGCCTTTAAAAAGCGTACGGGCTCGCAAGTAGTTTACGATAATCCCGCCCACGCTGAATTTGATTCGAACGCTAGTTCAACTATTAAATATAACGGCAATCTTCTTACTGCAAACGCCGATGCAAAAGAAATTAAAATAAGCGTCGATAGGATAGGCTTTTTAGTAGATAGCACAACGTCAGCCGGCATCGAACAAACGGTATTAGTTCAAAACAACGCAATAGACGGCTTACCAAACACGGCACTACCCATGCAATACGTTGAGCCGTTAATCACGCTAAACACCTATCAATCACTTGGCGTTCTAAGTTACACGCTAACCGAAATCATAACGAGTAAATAACTTATATTACTGAAAAAGACTAACGAACAATCGTTAGTCTTTTTTTAATTTAGCTTAATCAACTTTGTTAAAATATCCTTATTTATTTTAATCTTTTTATTAAATCAATTATAGTTTGCTTGTTATCGGCAGATAAATTGTCAATCATATCAAGCAACGCCTTATCTTGTTCTTTTATCATTGGACAAAAGAATTCCGTGGTAGTTACTTGCAAAATATCTAACACTTCCAAAAGCACGTCAATGGTAAGTTGAATTTCGCCACTCTCAATTCTATAAAAATAGGTTTTAGAATGCCCAAGTTCAACACCCAACTTATATGCGGAGATATTCCTTTTATTTCTAAAATAACCTATTCTCTCAATAATTTGTTTCTTTGATAAATTTAAATTATCCATAAATACCCTATGATTTAATTTTACCAAAGTAAAACTTTAACGTATTGCCGTATTACGTATATTTATTGCTTTTTTTAACGAATTATGTTATCATTGTTAACGATATTCGTAATATTATTAATGCGTTTTACGGGAAAGGTGTATTATGGGCGTTTTGTCGTGTTCCTTTTTTGGTCACAGAAAAATAGAATCAACTAGCATTTTAAAACAAAAACTAAAACACTGTATAGAAAGTTTGATTATAAATCATAACGTGGAAAGGTTTCTTTTTGGTAGTAATAGTGAATTTAACGACCTTTGCTATACGATGGTAAGCCAACTAAAAGAAATTTATCCGAGTATAAAAAGAATTCGTTATACTTGCAAAAGTGAAAGTTGTACTTTAGAAATCGAAAGAGAAAAATTTGAGAAAATGTATTCACAAGTATTAAATAAGGAAATTCATTTGTTCGGTTTTGAAGCAGAAATTGAACACAAAACAAAATACAACGCAGGCAAAGCAAGCTACGTTGAAAGAAATCAAGCAATGATAGATGATAGTTGTTTTTGCATATTTTATTACAATAAAAATTACGTTCCACCAACTAAAACTAATAGTGGAACGCAAATTGCCTACAATTATGCAATAAAAAAGAAAAAACGAGTATTAAATTTATACGATTAAATTAAAGTTTAACAAAAAAGCGACGGTGTAACCGTCGCTTTTATAGTGTTTACTTTTTTATATTGATTATTTAACTTCAAAAACACCAGACGCTAATCTATCAAGCATAATTTCTGCACTTTTAACGTTTGTTGCAAGTGGAACGTTTTGCACGTCACAAAGCCTAAGTAGTGCTGATACGTCGGGTTCGTGTGGTTGTGCGGTAAGTGGGTCACGCAAGAAAATTATAAGGTCTAAAAGCCCGTCTGCCATCATAGAGCCGATTTGTTGGTCACCACCGAGCGGACCGCTTTTCATACGTGTTATTTTTAAGCCCGTTTCGCCCATAACCAAAGTGCCCGTAGTACCGGTTGCAATAAGGTCGTGATTTGCCAAAACGTCTTTATACTTAATTGCAAGTTTAATCATTTCGTCTTTCTTTTTGTCGTGCGCAATCAATGCAATTTTCATATTAAATCTCCTTTTAATTCATATATCATCAAATTTATATTAGCACAGTTTATATTATTTTGCAATCTTTTATGACTGCCCAAATTAAAAAAACGGTCCGCTTTGGACCGTTTTAAATTATTTAATTTTATTACCGTCAACGAATATATTTTCTTCAGTTAGGTAGTTAACCTTACCTTTTATTGAAATATGTTCAATTCCTTTACCAGATAAATTGTAAAGTTCAACGTTCTTAAGCACTAAGTTGTTTACGGTAGAGTTTTCAGGAATACTAATAGTGGGTTCGGCACTATAAGTTTCCTTACGGTAAACGTTGGTAATAGAAAGGCTGTTCACGTCAATATAATCTTGCATAAAGATAGGTGCTTGAGCGCCGTGAACGTCTAACGTACCTTCGCAGTTTGCAACGGTAACGTTATCGATGCTAATATTTTGGTAAACGCCCCTTTCTTCTGGGCCACCGTGATACTTGGTTAAGCCAATAGCGTATTTATAGCAGGTAGCAAACACGTTAGAAATCTTAACGTTTCTAATAGGTTCGCCGTGTGATAAAAGTCTAATAGCGCTATGCGTATTGTCAGCGTAAACACCGTCGATAACGATATTTTCAATAGGGCCGTAAGGACCGCCGTCGTCAGCGGTGAGGGCTACCAAGTCGTCGTGCGTAGTACCCTTAACGTTTTGAATAAAGCCGTGCTTGCAGTTGCCTTCAACGTGAATACCGTCTAAGTTCCAAAGTTTTGGTGAACCGCAGAAATAATCAAAGGTAATATCCCTAAATGTAAACTTCGTCATATAAGAAACTTGAACGGCGTAAACAACAGGGTTTCTAAAGGTAACGTTTTTCATCGTGAAGTTTACAACACGGCTAAAGCGCATACACATACCACTATAGATATCGACCGGTGACAAAGAAACGGATTCAGAAAAATCGTAGCCGATTTCTTTTAACTTTTCATAGGACGTCTTACCCGTTCTATCTGCGTAGTGATAGGGGTTATAACTTTGATTGGCACTGTTCATATCCCATATGCCACCGTCAACGCAGATATTTTCTTTATACATTTCAAAATTTTCATCTGCGAGCATACAGCAGTCAGAGCCGTCCATTAAACGAATAAGGGTTGTTTTGCCAAGCCTTAACGTTTGGTCGCCGTGGATTTTTAAGGTTTTACTAATTAAATAATGTTTTTCGGGGGCAGGCAAATAAACTTCGCTTGCGCCTGAATCTAACATTTCTTGTATTGCGGGGTAATCATCGTTAATACCGTTACCGAATAATTGATACTTACTCATAATTCCTTTTCTCCTTATAGCCTACGTATTATAGGAAACTCTTAATAAACTCAAGACCTTTAACGATGTCAGCAATGGGGTCTGCACCCGTTTCACGTTCAATAGTAAGGTAGCCTTGGTAATTAAGGTCTTTTAACGTTTGAATATATTGCTTCCAGTTAACGTTGCCTTCGCCAAGCGGGGTTTCAATAAAATAGTCTGCTACGTTAAGTGCTTCGATACCGCCTTCTGCAAAGTGGTCGTAAACAACCTTGGGTGGAATCTTCATAAGACGCTTGCCGTCTTTAACGTGGGTGTGAACGATATATTGACCAAGAAGTTTAACCGCTTCAACGGGGTTTTGCTCGGTAACCATTATAAAGTTCGCTGGGTCAAGGTTGATACCTATGCCACCGTAAACGTCATTAATCATATTCTTATCTTTGCCAATAGGACCACCAATATCGTAAATAAAACGGTGAAGCACGCTTGCCTTTTCAGGTCCTGTTTCAATAGCCATCGTTACGCCCTTTTCCCTTGCGTAAGCACCGCACGCTTTAAGTGCGTTAAACATTACCTTATATTTGGGGTCACGTGGGTCGTCGGGAAGCACGCCAATGTGTGTGGTAACAACCTTAGCGCCAAACTCAACGGCAAGGTCGATAATCTTTTTAGTTTTTTCTATTCTTTCAGCGTTGTCCGCTTCAATTTCGTAACCGTGACCACCCATATCGCCACAAAGAGCACTTACTTCAAGGTTGTTTTCTTTAAGCAACTTTTTGTAATACGCCTTGTCTTCTTCGGTTAAAACTTCTGGGCTAAACGTGCCGGTAGTCGCATAAATTTGAATTCCGTCAAAGCCGAGTTTACCTGCTAAAACGATACTTTCGTCAAGCGGTTTTTTGAAGCAGTCTGTAATTACGCCTATTTTCATAACAAATCTCCTTAATACACTGTGTCAAGCCGTAGTGGTGGTAAAATTTTATACCACACTACCCTATCTTAAATAGTTTAACATTAAGCAGACCATTTTGCAAGGGTTTTTTGCAAATTCCCTAACGTGTTTTAATTTTAAAAATTAAAAAGTTTATTTTTGATATTGCAAGGCATTTTGGATTGTGATATAATAATCAATAATAAACGTTTGGAGATTTTTTATGAAGCAATACCTATTACCCAAAAACGGAAAGTTCTACAAAGCAAACTTGCACCACCACACCGTTTTATCCGACGGCGAAATGGGGGTTGAAGAAACTAAAAAAGCCTATATGGAAAAGGGCTACTCTATCGTTGCCTTTACCGACCACGAAGTTATTATTCCGCACAACGACCTATCTGATGAAAACTTTTTGGCAATAACGTCCTTTGAAATCCAAGTTAACCCCAAAAAACCCGCTATAAACTGGTCGTATACCAAGGCGTGCCATATGAACTTTTATGCAAAGGATAAAAATAATCTAATTTGCCCAGCGTTCGACCCCAAATACCTTAACTGTAATTGGCTTGCGCACACCAAAGAATACGCCACCGAAGAAATGTATAAGCATACCACCGACCGTGACCACACGACAGAGTGTTTTAATAAAATGATAAAGGAAGCCAACGAGGCGGGCTTTTTGGTTTCATACAACCACCCCGTTTGGAATAGGCACAATTATCTTGACTACTCTGGGCTAAAAGGTCTTTGGGCTGTGGAGTGCTATAATTCGGGCTGTGCTTGGGGCAATTTGGAAGACAGTATTACCCCCGTTGACGATATTAACGCACTTGGCGAAAGGGTTGTCCCCATCGCAACGGACGATACCCACTATCGTCGTGACGCTTTTGGTGGTTGGACTATGATTAAGGCGGACAACTTAGAATACGACACCATATTAAAGGCAATGGAAAAGGGCGACCTTTACGCATCTACCGGCCCAGAGATTAACGAACTTTATCTTGAAGACGGCGTTCTTCACGTTAAATGCTCGCCCGCAAAGATAATAAGCTTCTCTACTGAACGTAGATACGGCAGACGCTGGGTTGCCGAGAATGAGCCTTTAACACAAGCCGAACTTGACATAAACCACTATTTTGATACGTCAAGGGGTGTTGTGAGCGATATGGGCGTACCCTTCTTCCGTATTACCATTACCGACTTTGAAGGTAAAAAAGCATATTCAAGGGCTTATTACGTTGACGAGATTTTAGAAGTAGCAAAAAATAAATAAACCCATCACTATTAAATAATGCACAAAATCAACCCGCTTGAAAATTCAAGCGGGTTTTTTATAAAAGCATAAAAAATACTTGCAAGGCATTATTTATTTTGCTATAATAAATTAAGAATTTAGGGGTATC
>JAZQKH010000040.1:0-15833 GCA_045542055.1 Christensenellaceae bacterium
CATTGTGAGGAATTCATCAGAATCAGGTTTGGTGATAAGTCCGCAAGAAATACCTGCAACGGGAGCTTTAATCGGAACACCTGCTGCCATAAGAGAAAGTGTTGAGCCACAAACAGAGCCCTGTGAGGTTGAGCCGTTTGAAGAAAGTACTTCAGACACAACTCTGATAGCATAGGGGAATTCTTCAACAGACGGAATAACAGGAGCAAGTGCTCTTTCTGCCAAAGCGCCGTGACCAATTTCACGTCTACCGGGACTTCTTAAAGGCTTAGCTTCGCCTGAAGCGTAACCAGGCATGTTGTATTGGTGCATATATCTCTTAGAAGATTCGCCGTCAAGACCTTCTAATTTTTGAACTTCTGAAAGCATACCTAACGTACAAGTTGACATAACTTGGGTTTGACCTCTGGTAAACACACCTGAACCGTGTACTCTGGGAAGCACGCCCGCTTCACACCAAATAGGTCTAACTTCGGTAAGGCTTCTGCCGTCGGGACGAACGCCTAAGTTAGTGATTTTTGCTCTTACCTTTTCTTTGGTTAGATAGTAAAGTGAATCCTTAATTTCTCTTTCTTTACCGGGGAAGATTTCAGCAAAGTGTTCCAAAGTGTCTTTTTCAACTTGGTCTTGACCTGCTTGGCGAACTTGTCTATCAAAGGTGTCAAGCGCCTTGTCAAGCATATCGCTTGCAAATTCTCTAACAGCGTTGTCGATTTCTTCGGGAATATGGTAAAGTTCGATTTCCTTTTTGGGTTTGCCGATTTCTTTAACGATTTCTTCTTGGAAAGCACAAAGTTTTTTGATTTCTTCGTGACCGAATAAGATTGCACCAACCATTTCGTCGTCAGAAATTTCTTTAGCACCTGCTTCAACCATCATAATAGCGTCCTTAGTGCCTGCTAAGTTTAAGGTAAGGGTGCTCTTTTCTCTTTGAGCGCAGTCGGGGTTGATAACGTATTCGCCGTCAACGATACCAACTACTACGCTACCGGTAGGACCGGCAAACGGAATATCTGAAATGCTAATTGCAACTGAGCTACCAATCATAGCCAAAACTTCAGGTTGAATATCGGGTTCAACTGAAAGTGCGGTTGCAATAACGATAACGTCGTTAAATAAACCTTTTGGGAAAAGAGGACGGATAGGTCTGTCGATAAGTCTGCTAGTTAAAATAGCCTTATCAGACGCTCTGCCCTCCCTTTTCTTGAAGCCACCGGGGATTTGACCAATTGAATACATTTTTTCTTCAAAGTCAACGCCCAAGGGGAAATAATCCATACCGTCACGTGGTTTTTCAGCCATGGTAACGTTAACCATAACTGCAGTTTCGCCACATCTAACGATACAAGAACCGTTGGTTTGACCAGCATACTTGCCGGTTTCGATGATGAGTTCTCTACCACCAAGGGTAGTTTTAAATTCTCTGTAAGTTTCTGTCATTTTTTTCTCCTATTACAACTCTTATTATTTTGAAACGCAAAACCCTATTTGCGCACAAGTTCAATTTAACAAAAAAGGCGACAATATACCTATAATGCCGCCCGTTTTTTATTATTTTCTTAATTCCAAATCAGCAATAACCTTTCTGTATCTTTCAATGTCAAGTTCTTTAAGATACTTCAAAAGACCACGACGTTCACCAACCATTTTCATAAGACCACGACGTGAGTGATTGTCGTGCTTATTGATTGAAAGGTGTGCGTTTAAGTGGTTAATTCTTTCAGTAAGAAGGGCAATTTGCACTTCTGCTGAACCGGTGTCACCTTCGTGACGTGCGAACTTATTGATGATTTCTAACTTCTTTGCTTTATCCATTGTTTTTTACCTCCTAAATATTTATATGGATTAATTCGCTTTAAGCAAAGCCTTGGGTGGAGAATCCACAAAACCTTGCAAAAAGTATCAAGCGTTAGTTATTATAACAAATTGTTTTTGATTTGTAAACTATTTTAATACCCCTTTTTTAATTTACAATTTAGTTTCACTCAAAAAGCTTGTGTTTTTTATCGATAATTTGTTCAATTTTGCCCAAATAGGTCGGTATATCTTTTGGCGAAGCCTCTCTTTCTATACGCTCGCCACCGTTATACACCCTTTTGCTTATAGCGTTTGAGCCGCATGCGACGTTTTGTGAAATTTCTTCCATAACGTCTATATTATAAATACAAACCTTGCCACCACGAGCGTATCCCGTGTTCTCTAAATTGCCCGCCATATATTTTTGCCTATATAAGTAATATGGCTTATAGCCGACGTCGCTCAATTTTTCATGGGCGTATTCAACCATATTTGCTACTTCACCTTCGCCAAGTCTACTCGTTTCTTCGGCAAGATACGAGCCCTTTTTAACGCATAAAGTATGAATCGTTATATCGTCTGGGCTAAGTGAAAGGGTTTTATCAATACTATCTGCAAAAACTTCTTGCGTTTCGCCAGGAAGCCCCGCAATCAAGTCCATATTAACTTGGAAGCGATTTTTAGCCATTTCGTACTTATCGAAAATGTCTTTTGCAGTATGATTTCTTCCTAAAAGCCTTAACGTTTGGTCTGAAAAGGTTTGTGGATTTACACAAATTCTAGTTACGCCGTGCGATGCCAATATGTCAAGGTTTTCCTTTGTTATTGCGTCAGGTCTACCCGCTTCAACGGTAAACTCTACGCCAGTGTTAATTTTATCAATTTCGCAAAGCAACTTTTCTAAATAGATATTTGGCAACGCTACGGGCGTACCACCGCCCACGTATATGCTTCTAAGTTTTTTTATAAGGTCTTTGCTTTGCCTAATTTCTTCAATAAGAGTGTTTACGTAACTCTCAACGTACTGCTCAGAGCGTTTAATATCAGCACTTATAAACGAGCAATACTTGCATCTTGACGGACAAAAGGGCACGAATACGAAAAAGTCCGTATTGTCGTCGTCTTTAACGTAGTAATCCTTTTGGGAATCAATAACCGCTTGGGTAAGTATAGTTTTTTTCTCACTTACCTTCATCACGTCGGTAAAAAACGATGCAAACTCGCCGTTTCTTTCAAGTTCTGCGTAAGCGAGTTTTGTCGGTCTAATACCCGTAAGTGCACCCCAAGGCATCTCTTTCCCCGTATGTTTGCTTACGGCTTTATAAATAGAAAGTTTAGCATAGCGTTTAATAAGCCTTTCACGAACGATTTCATCGCTTAAATCGGATACGAAATTACCATAAGCGTAAGTTTGCCCGTTAACGGTTACAGTGTTAACGAGCTTATTCTCACTTTGCTTAAAGCGGTGTTTAATTTTTAAGTCTTCGCCAACGAATAGGTTTTCAACTTCCGTTAGGTCGGGCAAAAACTTTGTTAAATCTGTATCAATCATAATCTATAAAACGAATTATATTTGCGTTCTCTTGAAAGTGTGGAAAAGTCACCGTGCCCCGGATAAACTTTATAGTCGCCTTCTAATTTATATAGTCGCATAACCGACTCGCTAAGCCTACTAGTACTTCCCGTGGGAAAATCAGTTCTACCAACAGAGCCGTTAAACAAGGTATCCCCTGTAAAAAGCATATCGCCAACCATAAAAGTTGCCGAGCCGTCGGTATGCCCCGGCGTAGCAAGAACCTTAATTTCAAAGCCTTCCAAAAGCAAAACTTCACCGTCGGTAAAAGTATAGTCGGGCGTAAACTTGTCAAAATCAACGCCAAAATGATGGGCAAGGTTTTGGTCGTTTTGAAGTTTATCTGCGTCATCCTTGCTGACGTAAACCTTAACGCCTTGCCTTTGCATTTGTGCTCCGCACCCAGCGTGGTCGAAATGAGCGTGAGTAAGCAGTAACGCTTTAATAGTAACGCCAAGTTCGTTTGCTTTATCAAATACTATTCGGCTATCTGTTCCGCAGTCTATTACGACTGCCGTCGACTTCTCTTTATTGACCAAAAAATATATATTTACGTCTAAAAAACCAACAATTCCGTGTAGTTCCATATTAAGTAGTCGTCCTAAACACGTCTATAATCTTGGGTGCTTGTGCAATTTTTGCTATCAGTTTATCAAGTTCACTTCTATCGCTTAGTCTAATATTAAAGTCAATAGTAACTCTACCAGACTTGGCGTCAGTTCTGCCGTTAGTTGACATAATTTCAAGTTTTTGAATTGCACATTGGGCGGCAACTGCCGACAAAATTTCTGCTTGAGCGTGGCCTATAACTTTAATTCCAGCGTTAAACGACGAAGTATTTTTATCTGCCCAAGAAACTTCAATAAGTCTTTCTGGGTCAATGTTTTTAAGGTTAGGGCAATCCCGTCTATGGACGGTTACGCCGTGACCACGTGATATAAAGCCAACAACGTCGTCCCCCGGAACGGGATGGCAACAACCTGCAAACCTTACCAAAATACCCGTCATACCCTTTACAACAACGCCACTCGTACGTGAAGCACTGTTATTTTTTATCATACGTGGAATATCTTGTTGGGGTTGACGTTTACGGAAAAAGTCGATAAGTTTAATTATAACTTGCCCTGCAGAAACCGCACCAAAGCCAACCGAAGAAAACATTTCGTCTTGACCGTTAAAGGACAGTTTTGCCGACAAAAATAAGAAAGATTCATCGTTAAGAAGTTCTGCAAGGCGATAGCCACGGCGTTTTGCTTCTTCTTCAAGCATAACCCTACCTGTTTTGCCGTTTTCTTCCTTCATTTCCTTCTTAAAGAACTGCTTAATTTTTACCCTTGCACTTGGGCTTTTAACAATTTTAAGCCAGTCCCAAGACGGACCTTTCGAGTTTTGCGAAGTAATAATTTCAACTATATCGCCAACGGCAAGTTCAGTGTTTAGTGGCACCATTTTGCCGTTTACTTTAGCACCGACGCAACGATTACCTATGGCTGAGTGTATATGGTAGGCAAAATCAAGCGGTGTGGCGTTCTTAGGCAAACTTATTACGTCGCCCTTAGGTGTAAACACTAACACCTCTGAACTATAAACGTCGCCCTTAAGCGAACTTAAAAACTCTTTACTATCTTTAAGGCCACCTTGCCACTCCATAACTTCCCTAATCCAAGAAAGTCTTGTATCAAGGTCGTCGCCTTCACGTTTTTCTTTATACTTCCAATGCGCTGCGATACCGTATTCGGCAGCGTGATTCATTTCAAACGTTCTAATTTGAATTTCAAAAAACCTACCGAAGTTAGTTACGACGGTGGTGTGAAGCGAGCGATACATATTGGGTTTGGGTGTAGCAATATAGTCTTTAATTCTACCGGGAACGGGCTTCCATTTGTGGTGGATTTTACCAAAAACTTCGTAACACTCGTCAACGTTATCAACTATAATCCTTATGGCAACTAAATCATAGATTTGGTCAAGCGATTTGCCACGCTCTTTCATCTTTCGATAAATGCTGTAAAGGTGCTTTCTTCTACCAAAAACTTCGCCCTTTATGTTAGAGTCTTTTAACATTAGGTCGACTTCTTTAATTACCTGTTCGACTAAAAGTTCGTTTTCCTTTAAGCGTTCGTCAATGTTGATAACCAAATACTCATAAAACTCGGGCTCTAAATACTTTAAGCACAAGTCTTCTAATTCGCATTTTACTTGCGAAATTCCTAGTCTACCCGCAAGTGGTGCGTAAATCTCTAAAGTTTCCCTTGCCATCCTTTGTTGGCGTTCGTGTGATAGGAAGTTAAGTGAACGCATATTATGCAATCTATCGGCAAGTTTGATTATTATAACCCTTATGTCTTTTGCCATTGCAACGAAAAGCTTTCTAAAGTTTTCGGCTTGTTCTTCTTCCTTTGACGTAAATTCTATCTTTTCAAGTTTAGTAACGCCTAAAACAAGTTCTAAAACTTCTTCGCCAAATTCGTTTTTGATATCGTTTTCTGATATTTGCGTATCTTCAATAACGTCGTGAAGAAATGCGGCGGCAATAGTTGCGGCGTCTAAACCAAGGTCAACTAAAATGCCCGCAACAAAGCACGGGTGAATAAAATATTCTTCGCCCGAAGCACGCTTTTGCGATTGGTGTGCACGCTTAGAAAAATCATACGCTTTATGACAAAGTTCTAAGTCCGCACCCGTATAATATTCAGAAAGTTTCTCGTAAATCTCTAACATAAGTTTTCCTTTATATTACAAATTGTACTATAAATTAAAGAGTTTGTCAACGGAGACTTTACGTCAGCGTTTAATTTAAGATATCCGTCTTTTAAACTGAAAAATCCAAGTTCAAAAAACACTTCCGATGCAAATATAAAATTATCTAACGAAATGTTTTCAACGCCTAGCTGTTCGTATGCCATAACGCTATTCCCAAAATAAACGTTTTCAAACGCTTTAAGAGTGTTAAAAACATACGCAAAAGCACTCCTATCAGTAGAAAGATTTGTGATTAAGCAGTTATTCTCAAGATTTTCTACACAATAGGTTTTAGCGATGGTTTTTTGATAACAAATGGGTTTATCTAAATAGACGACCATTTCGTACCCGTCGGGAATACTGCTTGGACAAATAACCACCCTAGATATACAACCTTTTGAATTAACATCAAAAAGGTCTATCGGCAAGTTTTTTATACGGGGATATTTTGATAGATTTTTATAATTATTAAGAACGTACAAAACACCGAATTTTTGGTCAAAAGGTATTTGGTTTATTGCAATATTTTGAGCATAACAGCCTAAGTCGTTATTAAGCAAACTAAGTATTTGTTGACGCTTAAAGAAAGGTTCTAAATTAGACGTATCTTCAAGGTCTAATAAGACGTTTTTAACGAAGCCTTTAACCGACTGAACGTTTCTAAAAACTGAATAGTTTATTTCAAACACTACTTGCTTTTTTATGGGTAAAGACAACGAAAGCACGTCCTTTTCGCCGTTAAAATTAAGCATTTGCATAGCCAACGTGTCGAACGAATAGTGTGGCGACCCCGCCTTTAACGGCGTCGCTTTTACGCTTTCAACAGACGTTGAAAACAACGGCTTTTTATTGCCCAATCCGTATGGCTCTAAAAGGGCTAATTCCCTTGCAAAACGCACGCTTACGGGCTTAAATATCTCCCACTCCACTTCGCTTTTATCTTGCAGAACAAGGTCTTTGTAGATTCTATTATAGTTTTCTAATATTCGAGCATAAAAAATATCGTATTTATCAACGTCTACCGATACGCCCGCCGCTTGAGCGTGACCGCCAAAGGTCTTTAATAATTCTTTTGCACTACTTATTAAGTCGTGTACGTTAACCCCGTCAACACTACGTGCCGAGCCTTTATAATATCCGTCACATAATGCAAAAGTTATTACTGGTCGTCGATATTCTTCAACAAGTCTTGAAGAAACTATACCTATAACACCGGCGTTCCAGTCGTCACCACGAACTAAAATAACGTTATTTTTATATAACTTTCGAGTGTTAATAAGTTCTTTTGCACTATTATATACCCTATCGCATTCGGCTTGCCTTGCCATATTATAGCCGTTAAGTTTAGCCGAAAGATTAAAGATTTGTTCTTCAGTTTGTGCTGAAAAAAGTTGCAAAGCACTATTCGCATCACCCATCCTGCCACCGGCGTTCACACGTGGAGCAACTTGGTATGCAAGCATTGAAGCCGTAACCCTTTTATCTGCGTCGCCCAAAAGGTACTTAAATGCTGGGCGAATATTTTTTTCAGTAAAAAGTTTTAGACCTTCCACCACGATATCACGGTTTTCATCTAAAAGTTCCATACTGTCGGCAACTGTTGCAAGGGCAACAAAGTCTAAGTATTTATCAGCCGTTTTGCCAATTAAAGCGTATGACAATTTATAGGCCACCCCCGCACCGCATAAACCGTCGAACGGATAATTTTGAGCAGGGATTTTGGGATTAATTGTAATGCAATCGGGCAAAACCTCCGGAGGCTCGTGGTGGTCGGTAACGATTACGTCAATATTTTGCGATTTGAGATTTGAAATCACTTGGTAGTCAGATATACCGCAGTCAACCGTTACAACTAAGTTTACGTGCGTTTGGGCGTTAATTTGCATAACTTTATCAAAGTTTAGCCCATACCCTTCTTCACGCTCTGGAATTGCGGTCAGTGTGTTAATACCGTATTCTTTTAAGCATTCACTAAGGACGGTCGTTGCACAAATCCCATCAGCGTCGTAATCACCGAAAACAAGAACAGTTTGACCTAATTTTTTTGCTACGTTCAATCTATCAACCGCTTGCTCAACGCCGTTAAGTAAAAACGGGTCGTTAAAATTTTCTTTCGACGGATTTAAAAACCTTTTTGCTTTTTGAACGGTATCAATTTTACGGCAATACAAAATCCTTGCAGTATCAAACAATATACCGCAAGCATTTGAAATTTGTTTTATGATATCTAAATCAGTTTTATTTAGATTTGTAAAAGTTTTTAAGTTATCCATCTTTTAATAATAAACGATAAGGCGGAAAACCTTCCGCCTTAAGTTTTGTTTTAAGTATTATATTATTTGTTTGCGTTTAAGCCCTTAAACAAGCTCCAAATGACAGGCGTACCAAAGAACGAAGTGAATATTGAGCCAAGTGCTACGGCAAGTATATGCAAACCTAAAACCTTAACGGTTAACGTGCCAGCGATAATAAATACCAACGATACGATTACTAACGCAACGAACACGAAGAAGTATCTTACCTTAGAAGCCTCAGCGGCTTTATCGGCAATAGCACCGAAAGAAAGTTTTTCGTTGTTTTTTGCTTGATTAATTCTAATTTCTTCTCTAAATCGGTTAATCATACCCGATGAAAGAATTGCTGAAAGCGCAAAAGCAAAACACGTAGCAACGCCCAAGTAAGCGTTTGCAGGGATTCTTGCAATAGCAACGATTGCAAGGTAAACGAGCGAGCCAAAGATTGAAACAAGTACCATCGATAGTGCGCCTATACCCTTTTCAAAAATCAAAACGTATAAGAAGCAAACAACGGTAGCGATTGCAAGGCTAAGAATTATCCAACCTGCTTGCGAATCTTTGTTTATAACCACATTGCGATATTCGGCTTCAACGACCATATTATAAGAATCATCGTAAAGTTTTGCAACTACCTTTTCTAATTCCTCAGTGTCAAGATTAATATCGTAATCAAACTTATAGATAATTTCATAACCCAAGGAACTTTCTATAACTTGCTCAGCGTCGCCAATAAATTTATAACCTTTGATATTGAAGTATTTTTCAACTTCAGTTTTAGCAAGTTCAGCGTTTTCAATATCGTAATCGTCAACGGATACAACTGCTTCGTAAGAGTTCTTAAAATCAACCGAATTATTAAAACCTGCAAAAGCGAAGAATAAAATTCCTGCAATAAGTATAGCAATGGTTAATACAAACCAAACCTTAATTTTGTTAGTTATGCCGTTTTTCATAATTACTTATCCTCCCTTTTGAAATTGAAGAATTTATAATTGTTGTTTGCGATAGAAAGTATAACGGCAACCATAAGTCTTGCCAAAAGTAGCGAAGAAAGAGTTGCAAGAACAGTACCAATACCTAACGCAACGGCAAACGAATATACTTGACCGCCAACCATAAGAAGTGCCAACGCAACTACACCAGCGATAACACCAGAAGTAATAGTGGGAACAAGCGCACGCTTAAAGCCCGTTCTTACGGCAGACTTTAACGTTTTGCCTTGAGCGTATTCTTCACTAATACGCTTAATAACGATAGCCAAACCATCAACGGCAAGCACGGTTGCAAGAATTACGCCGGCAACGCTACCGATACTAAGGCTAACACCAGGAACTGCTATAAACATAAGCGCATCAATTAAAATAAAGAATAATAGAGAAATTAAAGCAACGATGCTATATCCTTTATACGCCAAGAAGAAGATTATTGCTGAAGCAATAATAATTGCGCCGATTGCTATTATTGAAATTAAACCAACGTTGCCTAAAGTAGACGTAATCGTAGCAACGGTTGAAACGTTATACTTATAGTCTAAACCACCCGATTTAATTTGAAGAACCATTTGCTTAGCACCTGCTTCAGAAGCGGAAACTAAAGCGATTGTTCTATTAGTAAAATAAGATTCACTAATCTTACCACTATCCCCCGAACCACTTAAAAGGACGTTTTCTTCGCCGATAGCAACTTTAAAGTAAAAGTCACCTGCGTCCATATTTTCTTTTAGTTCAGCGTATGCGTCTTTGGTGAATTGAATTGAAACCAAATGTTGACCGCTATAAGAATCGTAACCAGCGTATTCTACTTTCTCAACAGGGTTGTCTATATCCTTAAATATCTTTTCGGTGGGGTCTGAAGTTGACGCACCGTAAAACTCCAACTTGCCGTAAGCGGTAACGGTTGCAATATCGGACGTCAAGGTATCGGTATCAGGCTTGTTGTACTCGTTAGTTTTAGCGTTTACTTCAATTCTTATATCGTAAACGTTAGAATCAACGTCTTTAACAGCTTTAACGACGCTGTTTTTATAGCCAAGTTCGTTAAGTCTAAAAGAAAGCGTGTCTAAAACTTCAGTAATGTCTTCAGGGTCGTCACTTTCTTTATCCAATTCTAAGGTATATACGGAACTGGATTCCATTCCGTAATCAAGTTCGATTGCGCCTAAAACACCATTAAATTGCTTTTTAGCGCCAACCGGAAAGCGCGCAAAAGTTATTACCATTAAAAACGCAAGAAGTACGCTTAAAATTGATAATAACGTAATTGACGTTCCTTTTTTCATTTTAGCCTCCATTAGCGGAAACCCGCATTTTTGTGTCGATAGCTTATCTATAGTATTATATACTATAGAAGGCTAACAGGTCAATATGTTTTTGGTAAATTTTAGCAGAATTTAACTAATTAAACGAGATTATTCTTCGATATCGTTTAATTGCTTGAGCATAACTTCAAGGTCAGCGCCGTGAACTTCTGCAGCTTCACCAACGGTTTCGCCGTGCGCTAAAGCACAACCTAAGCAGTGCATACCGTGTGACATTAAGATTTCGCCCGCCTTAGGGTTGAGTTGAATTGCTTCAAAAATAGTAGTGTTTGCTGTAATTTTGTTTGCCATGATATATATCTCCTTTTAATAAAAACTTGTTTATATGTTCGGTTTAATTATTGTAACCGATTTATCCGTGTCAAAAAGATTCCACGGCGACTCGTCTTTGGGTGGTTGCACTCTAAAGACCAGTCTTTCCTTGCTTACCGGGTGGGTAAACGATAAATAGTATGCCCAAAGAGCCAAGTGGCCTTTTTTTGCCTTAATACCACCGTAACGCATGTCGCCGTAAAGTGGACAACCAATAGCGTTCATTTGCACCCTAATTTGATGACTTCTGCCCGTATGAAGCCTTACGTCAACCAAACATAGCCCTGAATTTTCTTCCAAAACTTTGTAATCAAGTTCGGCAAATTTTGCGCCGTCAACGGTTGGCGGACAAACGTATACCATATTGTTGATTGCGTTCTTTTTCATATAATGGGTAAGCGTTGCCTTTTCTTCCTTAGGCGTACCCGTTAAAACGGCGTAATATTTCTTTTCAAAATCGCCTTGTTTCATTTGTTCAGATAGCCTTGCCGCCGCCTTACTGCTTTTAGCAAATACCATAATACCGCCGGTCGGCCTATCCAATCTGTGCACAAGCCCCAAGTAAACGTTGCCCTGCTTGTTGTAGGTAACCCTTATATACTCTTTAATTTGAGTTAAAAGGTCTAAGTCCTTACTTTCATCTTCGCAGGAAGGCATATTCCTTGGCTTAAGAACTACGATTATATGATTGTCTTCGTGAAGTATAATCAAATCTTCCATAAATTATCCGTTAATCCAAATTCCACTGTTACCGCAAGGTAAAATCACACCGTCTTCCTTAGTAGTTAGCCCTACTTCGTATGCGTCTACCTTGCCACCTCTACCAACGGCAATGGTCTTTGTTAAAATGTTTTTTAATACTTGTGGTTGAAGCCCCGTCGTATAGCTGTTTATTAAAAAGAACAACGGGTTATCGCTTAAAACCTTAGCGCAAAGTTCAACTAAGGGATAAAGTTCGGCTTCAAGCTTCCACATTTCGCCGTTTGGACCTCTGCCGTAACTTGGCGGGTCCATTATTATGGCTTCGTATTTTTTGCCACGGCGAATTTCCCTTTCTACGAACTTTTTGCAGTCGTCTATGATATAGCGAACGTTCTCTCTCGGAACGCCCGATAGCCTTACGTTTTCACCCGCACGTTCAACCATACCTTTTGCAGAGTCGACGTGTGTAACCTTAGCGCCCGACTTAGCACAGGCGACCGTAGCGCCACCCGTATAAGCGAAAAGGTTTAGTACCCTAATCTCCCTATCGGCGTTTTCAATAAGCTCCCTCATTAAATCCCAATTAACCGCTTGCTCTGGGAATAAGCCCGTATGCTTAAAGCCCATTGGTTTAATTTTAAAGGTTAAATCACGATAACTTACCGTCCACTCATCAGGCATTTTACCCTT
Organism: Christensenellaceae bacterium; assembly: GCA_045542055.1. Lineage (GTDB taxonomy): Bacteria > Bacillota > Clostridia > Christensenellales > Borkfalkiaceae > UBA1259. The sequence continues at coordinate 12,431 of JAZQKH010000040.1, forward strand.
AAAAAGCCACTTGCCACCGCCCGTTTCACTCCGAACGTATTTTGCAGACAAGCCTTTATAGCCGTCCATATTTATCGAACTTCTCCAAATGACCTGCGGGTCGGGTCTAAGAAGAACTACGTCTTTCCAACGTTCTAACTTGTACCCGTCGCCCGTGGCTATTATGGAATAGTCTTTCCAATCGGCAGCTCTCATTAAGCGTTCACCTTAACTACGGTAATTACGCAACTATCACCGTTTACGTCAAGTTCCTTTGTAAAGCCTTCCGCCTTACCGTTTACCACGGCGTCAGCAAGAACTACTGTCTTAATATTATCGCCTTCAAGAGCGTTTTTAATAACTTGGCTTTCAGTTTGATAGAATACGTTAATTCTATCAACCACTTCAAAGTCTGCTTCCTTACGCATAGTTTGAATTTTAGAGATTAACTCTCTTTCAACGCCTTCGTTTTTAAGTTCTTCGGTAATGGTGGTATCCATAACGACGGTTAAGCCCTTATCGCTTGCAGACACGAAACCTTCTGCACTCTCGCTAAAGATTTGCAAGTCTTCTGCGGTAAATTCAAACACGTTGCCGTTAAACTCAGTTTTATAAACGCCACCGTCTTTAACGCCCGCAACCACTTCGTTGCCGTTGCAAATTTCAAAGAACTTCCTAATGTCGCCAAGTTTAGCACCGTATTTAGGACCTAACGTTTTAAGTTGTGGCTTAATCTTATATGATACGAATTTTTGAGCGTCTTTTAGATATTCAACCGCTTTAACGTTTAATTCGTCCTTAGCAATATCCAACAACTCGCCCGGAAGTTCGTTTTGGTTTTCAGCACAAACGAAAATCTTAGACAAAGGCTGACGGTTTTTGATATTTGAAGTGTTTCTACACGACCTGCCTAAAACGACTATATCTAAAACCTTTTGCATGCCGACTTCAAGTTCCGTATCAATAAAACTGCTATCAACTTGTGGGAAATCACAAAGGTGAACCGAAATAGGTGCGTCTTTATAGAAGTTTGGAACTAAATTGCGATAAATGCTTTCAGCCATAAACGGTGTGTAAGGTGCTGAAAGTTTTGCCATAGTAACCAATACGGTATATAGCGTGGTATAGGCTGCAATCTTATCGTCGGTCATATCGTGACCCCAATACCTTTCCCTACCACGACGAACGTACCAGTTAGAAAGGTCGTCGGCAAACGCTGAAAGCGCCCTTGCACTATCAAAAATATTGTAATTATTAAGACCGTTATCAACAACGCCAACCAAAGTGTTTAATTTAGAAAGAATCCACTTGTCCATAACCGAAAGTTTGCAATCTTTAAGGTTATAGTTTGCGGGGTTATATTTATCAATATCAGCATAAAGCACGAAGAACGCATAGGTGTTCCAAAGCGTACCCATAAACTTTCTTTGAGCTTCGGACACGGCTTCTTCGTAGAATCTTGACGGGAGCCACGGTGCTGAGCCTGTATAGAAATACCATCTAACAGCGTCTGCACCTTGTTTGTCTAAAATACTCCACGGGTCAACAACGTTGCCCTTGTGCTTACTCATTTTAATACCGTTTTTGTCGTTAACGTGACCTAAAACAATACAATTTTTGAAGGGTGCTTTACCAAACAATAAAGTTGAAATTGCTATAAGCGTATAGAACCATCCCCTCGTTTGGTCAACGGCTTCACTTATGAAGTCTGCGGGGAAATGACTTTCAAACAACTCTTTGTTTTCAAAGGGATAGTGATATTGAGCAAAAGGCATAGAGCCGGAGTCAAACCAGCAGTCCATAACCTCCTTTTCTCTTACGAACGTTCCACCGCAATCACATGCGAAAGTGCAATCGTCAATATAGGGTCTATGAAGTTCGATATCGCCCGAAATGTTGCAAAGGTCTTTAAGTTCCTTTTTGCTACCAATAACGTGAACTTTACCGCACTTATTACATACCCAAACGGGAAGCGGCGTACCCCAATAACGTTCCCTTGAAATACCCCAGTCGATAACGTTTTCTAAGAAGTTGCCCATTCTACCGTTTTTGATAGTTTCAGGCATCCAGTTGATTGAGTTGTTAACTTCTAACAATTGGTCTTTAACAGCCGTCATTTTGATAAACCAACTGCTTCTTGCATAGTAAAGCAATGGCGTATCACAACGCCAACAGAAAGGATAACTGTGTTCAAAGGCAAGTTCCTTAAAAAGTAAACCCCTTTCCTTTAAGTCTTTAATGATAAGTTTATCGGCGTCCTTAACAAACATACCTGCAAAAGCGCCCGTGTTTTCAGTAAGTCTGCCACGGTCGTCAACGAGTTTTACGAAAGGCAAGTTATAATTTCTGCCAACGTTGGCGTCGTCTTCACCAAATGCAGGTGCTATATGAACTATACCGCTACCGTCTGTTAAAGTAACGTATTTATCACATACGATATAGTAAGCCATTTCTTTGAAAGTGCCAACGGCAAAATCAAAAAGCGGAAGATATTCCGTCCTTTCGTATTCAATACCCTTTTTAACTGAAACTTCGGTATAACTATCAAAAAGTTTATCGCAAAGTGCTTTTGCCAAAACGTAGGTCGTGCCGTCTTCAGAAATGATTTCGGCATAATCTTCGTCGGGATTCATACAAAGTGCAACGTTAGACGGAAGAGTCCACGGCGTAGTAGTCCACGCTAAGAAGTAAGCGTTTTCCCTACCCTTGATTGCAAAGCGTACGAATACGGACGTTTCCTTAACGTCCTTATAACCTTGCGCTACTTCGTGTGAAGAAAGTGCCGTTCCGCATCGTGGGCAGTAAGGCACTATTTTGTGCCCCTTATAAAGCAAACCCTTTTCGGCAATGGTTTTAACAGCCCACCACACCGACTCAATATAATTATCGTCATAGGTAACGTACGGGTTTTCCATATCAGCCCAATAGCCAACACGGTCGCTCATCTTTTCCCATTCGGCTTTATACTTCCAAACGCTCTCTTTACACTTTTTGATAAAGGGTTCTATGCCGTATTTTTCAATTTCTTGCTTGCCGTCGATGCCAAGTAATTTTTCAACTTCAAGTTCAACGGGAAGACCGTGGGTATCCCAACCTGCTTTACGCAAGCAGTGGTCACCCTTCATAACACGGTAACGTGGAATTATATCTTTTATAACACGTGTCAAAATATGACCGATGTGCGGTTTGCCGTTTGCTGTGGGCGGACCGTCGTAAAAGGTAAATTCCCTGCTGCCAGAATTCTTTTCAAGGTTCTTATCGAAAACTTTATTTTCTTTCCAGAACTCAAGAATTTCCTTTTCTCTGTCTAAAAAATTTAGGGACGTGTCAACTTTGTTATACATACTATTAAACTCTCCTAAATGCTAAAAGTCACTATTTGAAGTCGGATCGTAGCCATGTCGTTCTGTGAGCCAAGGAGTTG
>JAZQKH010000041.1:0-9958 GCA_045542055.1 Christensenellaceae bacterium
ACGCAAAGCAATAGAGTAATAATAAGCGTGCACACGAAGAATACTATCGTACCCTTGGTAACCGTTCCTCTTTTATACTTTATTGCAGAAACCACTATGCCTATTATTGAGGCAAGGCATGCCGGTGCGTATGAAATTAGACCGTAAATAAGCATAACGACCAAACCAATTCCCACACCAAGCCCAACGCCTATACTATTGTTACCCGCTTGCTGTTCACGAATCCCTGCAATTATATCGGGAATAAACGACACTGTAAACGCCGTAGCCAAAGCCAGCAATATAATAGTAACAATTCTAAGTGCAAGCATCTTTTTTAATTTAACGTTGTATTCATTATTGTAATTATCCATCTTCTTTCTCCTTTTTTAAGATTTTAAGTACTTGTCAGTAATATTTGCAATTACTTCGCAAATATCAGCACAAGGACGCTTTTTATAATATTCTTCCGTCCTTTTATCAGGCACACCGCCCGAAGTGGTTTGTACCCCTTCTAAAAGTTCAGAACATATTATCGAACCAAGCTCTTCTTTAACTTCAGCACACGCTTTTTGGACTACTGTGTAAATTCCTATCCTGTCGTCGCCGTCAGACTTTAAATACCCCAAAACCATAACCATGCCGGATACAGCACCACACACTAAGCGTTGCCTTGCAAAACCACCGCCAAATCCGATTATAAGTTTGCAAATCTGCTCTTCGGACAAGTCAAGTTCGTCCTTAAAAGCAAGTGCTACTGCTTGCGCACAATTCCTACCAGACGTAAATATTTGCTTGGCAAGTTCGCCTTTCGTCATAAGTAATTCTCCAATGCTTTTCTTAATTTTACCATAAAAAACAACGACTTTCAATAGGGAAGCCGTTATTTTTTTCTTTGTATTTATAAATGTGTACACACCTAAAGCGATAGATACGAGCAAGACAAGGCTCGCATTAGGTTTTGGACGGAATAAACCTTGTTGGTTATGACGGTCAAAACCTATTGCAGTTAACGCAGTATTGCGAAGTATATTTTCGTTGAGTCCTAAAGCGATAGATACGAGCAAGACAAGGCTCGCTTGGGGTTTTGGATAAGATTGACCGTCTGGTCATCGAAGTCAAAAACCCAAAGCAGTTAACGCAGTATTGCGAAGTATATATCGTTTTAGGGTAAAAATTCAAAAAGCAATAAACTACGTTTACTGCTTCCTGAATAATATATGATAAGGGGGAAAATGATGAGCTTTTTTAAAGTGAAAGCCTTTTGCTTTCGACACGATTATAATACAATATTCGACTTTTTTTGTAAAGCAAATTAAGTAGTTTTTTACAAATTTTTTTTAGAAAATATTGACATTTTTATCTATTTTGTCGAATATTGAAACAAACGAACATTTTTAGCAAGAAATTAACAACAATTGTTGATAACTTGTTAATCTATCGTAAATTTATAAAGTTCAGACTTTGCCACGCCACGTTCTTTTGCCACTTTCTTTAGGGCTTCTTTTTTATCCAAGCCGTCGGAAATATATTTTTTTATAAGTTGCTGGTTGCTAAGTTCTGCAAAGGGCACTTTTTTTTCGCCTTTATCAACTATAAGCACGTATTCGCCCTTAGGTTCTGAGGGCAAGCCGTCGGCTAAATTAAACTTCTCTATCCGTTCGTGAAGTTTGGTAATTTCCTTAACGGCGACTGCAGTTCGGTTGCCAAACACCTTGTAAACATCAGCAACGTCTTTTGCAATATCGTGCGGGGCTGAATAGAAAATTAAGGTTAAATCTAAATCCTTATAACGCTCTAAAAACTCCTTACGTTCGGAATTTTTTTGCGGTAAAAAACCCATGAAGGCAAAGCGTGTGCTATCCATACCGCTAAGCACGAGAGCCGAAACGAAGGCACACGCACCCGGCACGACGGTAAACGGCAAACCTTCGTTTGCAAGCATATTGACCAAAATTTGACCTGGGTCGGATATTACGGGCATACCTGCATCCGAAATCAAAGCAATATTTAAACCTTGCTTTAATTTTTGAACGAGTTTTTCACCCGATTCAACTTCATTAAACTTGTGATAAGCCACAAGCGGTTTTTTTATTCCGTGGGCGTTTAGAAGGGCTAACGAGTGACGGGTATCTTCACACGCTATCTCGTCTACACTACCAAGCACTTCCAGCGCACGCAAAGAAATATCTTTAAGGTTGCCGATTGGCGTACCTACAATATATAACATAACTGCTCCTTTAATTAGAAATCGGATTCAAAATTTTAAGACCGCTTTTACCACCCTTTACGCCTTCTATCAAAACCAAGTACGGCTCTTTGCCGATAGAAGAAACTATCTGCAAGCGCTTAGGCTCAATTCCGTTTGCCCTAAACTCACACATAACGTCGGCAAGTCTATCCGCCCTATGGCACATACATACCCTACCGCCGAATTTAAGACCAAGCCTTACGGCACGGACAAGTTCGGGCAAGTTTAACTTAACTTCGCTTCGGCACACGGCAAGCAAGTCGTTTGGTGCAACCATACCCGACTGAACGGTAGTATACGGCGGATTGCAAACTATAAGCGAGAATTTGCCGTAACACTCTTTAGGAAGGTCCTGCAAAGCAACGTTTACGGCGGAAAATTTATCTTCTAAGCCGTTTAGTTTGATTGTTTGCAAAGATAAATCGCACATAGGTTTTTGCAATTCAAAAAAGGTTACGCTACTTATTAGCGCAGGGTTAAGACCGTATAAGTGAAGCCCTACAACGCCACTGCCGGCACAATAGTCGGCAACCACGTCGCCATTTTTTACAGTTGCAAACCGTGAAAGCAAGATGGCGTCCGACGTAAATTTATAAAGTCCGTCGTCCTGAACAATTTTTAAGCCGTTTAAACCCAAATCTTCAACAACACGCATATAAACTCCCTTTAACACAAGCAAAAAGGCGCATTACTGCGCCTTAAAGTTTGTTGTAGATATTACTCTTCAGCTATAGCTTCTACAGGGCAACCCGCTGCGCAAGCACCGCAATCCATGCAAGCTTCTGCATCGATAACGTATTGCGTATCACCTTGGCTGATAGCGCCACAAGGACAGGTATCTGCACATGCACCACAAGAGATGCAAGCATCACTAATTTTGTAAGCCATAAAGGTAACCTCCCAAATTCTTAGTATCTATATTGTATCACAAAAAAAATCGTTTGTAAACTGCTAATCTAAAATTTTCTTAACTTCTTCTAAGTCTTCGTCGTCGTCTTGCTTGGGATTGGGCTTAGAACGCTTAAACTCTAACCTTTCCGTCGGAAAGTCCTTATACACCTCACCCCCGTCGGCCTTTTGAATTTTAACCTTGGTTATTAGTTTAAGCATATCGTTTGAAACGACTATACCGTTACCCTCTGGCGTACCAACCGTTCCCCCCACTTTGGGCATTGTTGGGTAAACTTCGGCATAGTAATCGTTTTCGTATTCTAAACAACACATAAGCCTACCACAAAGTCCGCTTATCTTGCTTGGATTAAGGTGCAAGCCTTGGTTTTTAGCCATTTTAATGGTAACCTTGCCAAAATCGGTAACGCTACCCGCACAACAACAAACCCTACCGCAAGGCGCAATGCCACCAAGCATTTTAGTCTCGTCACGTATACCAACTTGGCGAAGTTCTATTCTCGTATGGAACTTGGAAGCAAACACTTTTAAAAGTTCCCTAAAGTCCACACGCTTCTCTGCAGTGAAATAGAATATGAGTTTTTTACCGTCGAAAGAATATTCACAGCCGATAAGCTTCATCTCTAAGCCAAGTTCGGCGACCTTTTCTTCTGCGAACTTTAATGCTTCTGGAACTTTCTTTTCGTTTTCGGCAATAGTCTTTTCATCTTTCGGCGTAGCCTTTCTGATAACCGATTTTAAAGCGTGCGTAAGTTTATCGTCGGCAAGTTCTTTAACGCCAAAAACTACCTTGCCGTATTCGTTGCCCCTTGCAGTGTCAACGATAACGCCTGAGCCAACTTCGTAAACGTCAGTATCGTTTGCGGGGGCAAAATAATATATTTTAGCGGTGTCCTTAAACTTAACACCTATGATTTTTGCCATTTAAATTTCCCCTCCAATATTGCAAACAACAACCACTCTGTAAGCATTGTTTGATTTGCATTGAATTTTTTTCTTTTTTTTGCTTCGGCAAGCTTGTCTAAAGCGTACACGATAGCGCCTTTACTATACCCTGGTTGCTCGGCAAGCATCCTAATTGCCGTAGGGTTGCAAACAAGGTCTGCCTTGCCCGTTTTGTAGCACAATAAGTCCCTTAAAAACAGTTCGGTAACCGTTATTATTTGCGAAAAATCTATTTTTGACTTGGCTATCTTTTCTGAAAAAGCCAAGACGTCTTTACTTGAACGCATATTGACCAAAACGTCAAGCACTAAGTCCATAGTGGTTTTAAGCGTTTGGTCGTTTTGCAAAGCACACGCCTTGCCCAAAGTGCCGTCGCCACAAGCGATGGCGGATAACAAACTTTGCTCGTCATCGCACTCGCTTTTAAGCACGTCGAATAATACTTGATTTGAAAAATTTGCAATCTCTACCTTTTTGCACCTTGATTTAACGGTAGGTAGCATAGCGTATTCACTAGTAGTGCCTATTAAAATATGCACACCGGCAGGCGGTTCTTCAAGCGTTTTAAGAAGTTTATTTTGCGCTTGAGCGTTCATATTTTGACCTTTAGTTATTACGAAAACCTTTTTGTCGCCCTCTAAGGGCTTAACGTAACTTGATTCTATTAAAGACGCCACGTCTTGCACTAGCACTGCGTCACCCTCTGCAGGAATAATGGATACGTCTGAGTGTGCGTTTTTATCAATCAATCTACACGCACGGCAAACCCCACAAGGATTAGGTGCATCGCACACTATAAGTTTGGCTAAAATTTTAAGATATTCGCCCAAAAAATCGCCGTCGCTACAAGTGACCAAATAGGCGTGCGACAACCTGCCGTTAGCCTTATCTTGACTTATGACCTTGTAAGCGCCCGTAGTCTTAACGAGCGAAATTAAATCTATCATAAAATCCCCTTGTCTTTAAGAGCGTTAACGATTTTTTGATGGGTTTGTTCTTTTGTTCCGCTTGCATCTATAACGCAAAAACGGTTGGAATATTTTTTTGCAAGTTCCAAATAGCCTTGATACACCTTGTTGTGAAATTCCATACCGGAAAGTTCCAGCCTATCGGTTTTATCCACCCCACCCTTGCGCTTAAACGCTTGTTCTGGCGGTAAGTTTAAAAATATGGTACAGTAGGGCTCAAAATTTTGCAAGGCGTAGCTATTAATCTTTTCAATAAATTCACAACCCAAGCCCCTTGCATAACCTTGGTATGCTAAAGATGAATCAACGTATCTATCACAAAAAACAAGTTCGCCCGCATCAAGCTTGGGTTTAATAACTTCGTTTAAAAGTTGCACCCTTGCCGCAGCGTATAAAAGTGCTTCGCACTCGTCGGTAATAGACGTGTTCTTGCCGTCTAAAATAATATTCCTGATTTGCTCTGAAATAGGGTTGCCACCCGGCTCTCTGGTTAAATAATAACTTTTGCCGTGTGTTTTTAGGTAATTTTCAAGAAGCGTTATTTGCTTAGACTTGCCAACGCCTTCGCAACCTTCAAAGGTAACTAATTTTCCTTTCATAAAATTCTCTTATCTATCGTTCAAAAACTCACTAAAGTTACGCACCACCGATATTATAAATCTTAGCGATTCAAATTGAAGGTCGGGTTGCTCTTTTGAAAAATCAAAAGCAAAAACCACAACGTCTTTAGTTTCAATCTTATCATCGGCAGTTTTTACCGTAAAAAAGTCGGCAACTTTATACTTGCCCTTAGTTAGTTTATCGGTAAAAATTGCGTAACTTTTTTGGGTTTGTGATTGATATTTATCTTTGTATTCATTGTAATTTCGGTCACTTTCAGTCATGCCCGAAAACACCTGTTCGTACTTGGTGTACTTAAAAAAGATATCCGCATGGTTTTGCAAAAGATATTGCATATCTGAAACGTCTTTGCAAACGTTTTCAATACGTTTTAGTTCTAATTGCACGCCCGTTTTAATATCGGCTTGTTTCCTAAAGCGGTTATCTCTTTCGTGTGTGGAAATAAAATAGCTTTCTATTTTATTTGGGTCTAAGTTGCTAAAGTTAAGTTCGGCATCTTCACCTGTCACACCGTTTTTTAAGAACCTTTTAAGATAGGTTTTACCCTGCGCAACGGCGTCTTCAAAACCCCAAACTTCAAAATAGTCTATAAGTTCTTTTGCCCTTGTGGTCTTTTTGCCAGTGGTAACGTTTTCAGTCAGCGAGTTTTCGGTTATAACCACGTCGCCGTCACGAGTTTGATATCTTACGTCGATAGCGTTATCGTGCCCGTCAGACATAACTTCGGCATCGATTTTTTGCGTTTCGTAACTAAAAATAATTTTACCGTCACTATCTAAACAAGTAACCTCTATTAAATTGTTTTCAAAGCTGCTGTTTATACCTTGGTCGTATATAACCTTAAACATTTGCCCGTCGGACAGTTTTACACCCGTCACGGCGAACAACAATTCAAAGAGCAACACAACCACGACTGAAAAGATTATAATCTTTATCCACTCGTATGAAAAAAAGTGCGACAGTCTGCTTTTGGTTATTTTATTATCCATACACCTATATTACCCTTTCGGGCAAGTAAATTAAGTTAAATTATTTTTTTAAGGGCTTCATCGTGGGGAACAAAATAACGTCCCTAATAGAAGCGCTGTCAGTTAAAAGCATAACCAAACGGTCTACGCCAAAACCTAAGCCACCCGTTGGGGGCAAGCCGTATTCCAATGCGGTAACGAAATCTTCGTCCACCTTAGCGTCGTTGCCACCTTTTGCACGCTTAGCTTCAACCTGCTTAACGAATCTTTCTTTTTGGTCGATTGGGTCGTTAAGTTCTGAGAAAGCGTTACCCATTTCCCTTGCGTAAATAAAGTATTCAAATCTTTCGGTAAACGCAGGGTTAGAAGGCTTTCTTTTAGCGAGCGGAGAGTTTTCTACGGGGTAATCGTAAATAAAGGTGGGTTGAATAAGTTTATCTTCAACAAAAGCGTCAAAGAACGCAATTAACACGTGACCCTTTGTAGCCTCGTCACCTTCTTCCACTTCAACGCCACGTGCTTTAGCAACTGCTCTAGCATCAGCGTCGGTTGCCCAATCGTTATAGTCTACGCCGGCGTATTTTTTAACGGCTTCTACCATGGTTAAGCGTTCCCACTTTTTGCCCATATCGATATCAACGCCTTGATAGGTGATTTTATCAGTACCGCAAACCTGCACGGTAATCGTACGATACATATCTTCTATAAGGTTCATCATATCTTGATAGTCGCTGTACGCTTGATACATTTCAACCGTAGTAAACTCTGGGTTGTGCGAACGGTCCATACCTTCGTTACGGAAAATTCTGCCCACTTCGTAAACTCTATCAAATCCGCCAACTATTAAACGCTTTAAGTAAAGTTCGGTTTCAATACGAAGATACATATCGATATCGAGTGCGTTGTGGTGGGTTTTGAAAGGTCTTGCAGCCGCACCGATTTCTAACGGTTGCAATACGGGGGTGTCAACTTCTAAATAACCAACGCTATCTAAATAGTTCCTGATAGCCGTCATAATCTTAGAGCGCATTACGAAGGTCTTCTTAACGTCTGGGTTAGCGATAAGGTCTATTTCCCTTTGTCTGTAACGGGTATCTTCGTCTTTTAAGCCGTGATACTTTTCAGGCAATGGTAAAAGCGACTTAGATAAAAGTTCAACGCTGTGTGCGTGCACTGAAATTTCGCCCGTACGAGTTTTGAAAACCAAGCCCTTAATACCGATAATGTCGCCAATATCGTAGTCCTTAAATTCTAAATAACTATCGCCCAAATCATTGATTGAAAGGTAACTTTGGATTGTGCCCTGGCCGTCTAAAATAACTGCAAATGACGCCTTGCCCATAATTCTTTTAGAAATAAGACGACCTGCAATGCCAACTTCTTTACCTTCAAATTGTTCGTAATTATCCTTAATTTGCATAGAAAAGGCAGTTCTATCGTACTTAACCTTTTCAAAGGGGTTTTTGCCGGCGTCTTTTAATGCTTGAAGCTTTTCACGACGGATACGGCATATCTCGTTTATATCCACTTCTTCCACAGTGGAAGTTAAATTCTTTTCGTCCATTGTTTATTCCTTTTAGTATACTTTTTTAACGGTTAAAGTAACGATGCCCGCAGGTACGTTTACCCTAATAACGTCGCCAACCTTTCTGCCAAGAAGTGCGTTGCCGATGGGCGATTCGTTAGAAATTCTGCCAAGTTCTACGTCCGCTTCGGTAGTACCTACTATTTCATAAGTTACTACTTCTTCACAGTCGTCTTCAATAAAGTCAACCTTACTACCAAGCGAAACGATACCCTTTTTGCTTTGAGAGTCCTTAATGATTACGGCGTATTTAAGTTTGTTTTCAATTTCAACGATTTCGCCTTCAATCATAGCTTGTTCGTTTTTAGCCGCATCGTATTCAGCGTTTTCAGACAAGTCGCCGAATTCCCTTGCGGTTTTAATTCTTTCGGTGATTTCCGCACGCTTTGTCACTTTAAGGTATTTTAACCTTTTCTCAAGTTCTTCCTTGCCTTCTTTGGTAAGAATTACTTCTTCTGCCATTTTTACTTCCTCCAAATTGCGCAGTATATACTGCTAAATATTTTTACTTTTAAATTATATAATAGCAAAAGAACTTTGTCAACGAAGGCGGGTTTTTAAGCTGGGTTTTTAGGCGTTTTTGCCCCAAAATTTTTATTTTTAAATTTTTTAATTGAAATTTTTTTTAATTTTTTGAAATTTTTTTACAAAACCCTATTGACGGGTCAAAAAAGGTGTGCTACAATATGTTCGTTGATAGGGGAACTTTTGACCGAAAGGTAAATTTAGTGATTTCCGGAATAATATATGAAGAAAGAAGGCTACGCAAGGTAGCCTTCTTTGTTTTTGGCGTTAATCCGCCAACTTCTCGTTTTAGCCACGCATAAAAGTTATATTTTGCGTAGCAAAAATACTAATCTCTTTCGCAGAAGTCACCGCAACAGGTGCAATCGCCGTCACAACCACAGGTTACTTTAATGCTTCTTAAAGCACAATTAGTACCTGCAACGTTGTGTTTGCAAGAGTGCACGTCGCACTTAATACAATTATTCATTTCCATTTTGCTCTCCTTTACCCTTATTATGAATTATTTTGCATTAAAATATACCCCACTCTATTGACATTTGCCACGTTTAGAGTGTAAAATATTATTAGAATTAAAGGAGGGACTTACTATGAAGGTCGTATTACTTAAAGACGTAAAGGGCTCTGGCAAGGCTGGGGACGTTATAGAAGCAAAGGACGGCTTTGCACAAAACTTTTTAATAAAGCGTGGGCTTGCAAAGGTTGCGGACAACGCAGCACTTAGCGAAAACAAGAGCCAAAAAGACGCTAAAGCCTTTCACCGCCAAGAAGAATTAAAGGCAAACAAAGCGTTAAGGGAGCAACTTGACGGCAAAGAAGTTACCCTTTCAATTAAAAGTGGTGCTAACGGCAAGTTTTTCGGTAGCGTAACCAATAAAGAAATTGCCGATAGACTTGCTGAAATCGGTTTTGATATCGACAAAAAGAAAATCGTGCTAGACGCCAACATTAAAAACGCCGGCAGATATACGGTAACCGTTAAAATCTCACCTGAAGAAAGTGCAAAAATTACCGTTATCATAAACGCTGACGCACAATAATTACTATCGCTAAAATTTATCAAAATATTTAAGCCCCACGGCGTTGAAATGCACCCCAAAAGTTAGACACTTTAAGGAGGTGTATTTTTTATGCGAAAAAAAGGAATAAAGAACAAAAATTACTCGCCAGAATTCAAATTATCCGTTATACTAGATATGCGTGAAAA
>JAZQKH010000042.1:0-3642 GCA_045542055.1 Christensenellaceae bacterium
CTTGGCTCACAGAACGACATGGCTACGATCCGACTTATTTAAATGAAGATATAACGATGGCGATTGCCTTGCTTACAGAAGAACGATATCAGCGAAGGCAATTGTTTCGTGTTGTATATTCAAATGGGAAGCTTGTTCCCGAACACAAAGAACCAAATAAGAATAACGATGTTTCGTCCACCCAAAAGGAGAACGACGAAATGTTTAATATACCGGGGATTTCAATTAATTCCAAACCTCGTGCAGACGGTAGATTCCAAGGATATATCGTTATTGACGGGGTAAAAAAATATTTTTATGGGAGGAGTAAAGAAGAAGTCGCAAACAAGGTTAAAACCCAATTAAAAAATGGTGCTACACTGAAAAAAGAGAGTGTTAGCAATAGCGTTCCAACGACCTTTAATGCGTTTGCCGTATATTATTTTGAGAATTTTAGAAAGCCAAAAGTTTCTACTAAAACCTATAAGAACGACACGAATAGATATAAGAACTATTTGTTGCCTTGGTTTAAGGAAACGCCCATCAAAAAAATAACTCCTATGCAATGCAAGGAGTTAATTGATAAAATATCCGGCGAAGGAAAAGGCAAAACCGCAGACGAAATATATTCTCTTTTGTCGGTAATCTTTAAAACGGCAATTAAGCACAATATATTGAAAAACAACCCTCTTGACATCATTTTCTATGTAAAACACGAAAAGAAACACGGTGTTGCTTTAACATTAGAAGAAGAAAGGTTGTTTAAGAACGCACTAAAAGACAATCGCTACATAAGTGCTTTTATGCTTGCGCTTTATACCGGGTTAAGACCTAACGAACTCTACACGGCTAAAATTGAAGGGAATTTTATTGTTGCGATAAATTCAAAAAGAAAAAATAGAAAATTAGAATATAAAAAAATACCCATTAGCAAGATGTTGAAGCCATACATTGCCAATGGGTTAATAATACCAAATTATAAAATATTAAGGGAAACTGTTAGAAAAATCTTGCCGAACCATAAACTCTATGATTTGAGAACGACTTTTTATTCCAGATGCAAAGAGTGTCAAATATCAATGCACGCCATAAATTATTTTATGGGACATTCTTTGGGGGCGTTGGGAAACACCTACACAAGCTTGTCGGAAGACTTCTTGATTGAAGAAATGGCTAAATTTGACTATTGAAACAGCGTTTTTTGACACTAAAATTAACCAATTCTGACACTAAATTCTGACACTTTTGGCAAAATTGGAGACAAAAAGTCTTTTATTTTTCATTTAAAATGCAAAAAACAGCCCTTTTTTAGGCTGTTTTTCGTGTTTTGGTTGCGGGAGTGGGATTTGAACCTCACGACCTTCGGGTTATGAGCCCGACGAGCTACCAGGCTGCTCTACCCCGCGATATGATTCGCAACACCGTGTATCGCCGTATAACGCCGAGCACCGACTGCGAATTAACTTACCCCCAGAAAACTCACTTTTCTGAAAGCCTTAATATAATATAACATAATTTTGCGTTTGTCAACTAATAACGCAAACAAAATAAATTTTTATCCAAAAATTTTGGCGAAACTACCGTTAATTTAAATATTAGTAAATACAGTCGCTTTTTATTGTGCATTAGGCTTGAAATTTTACACGTCTTTTGGTAAAATGGTAAACATGGAAGTTTTTTTGCAAAGTTTAATAAAAAAGGAAGACACGATAGGGGTTGCCACGTCAGGTGGTAGCGACTCTATGGCACTGCTTCACTATTTAAACGCCCAAAGCAAAAAACAAGGCTTTAATGTAGTTGCTATCAACGTAGAACACGGCATACGTGGCGAAGAATCCTTAGGCGACTCTGCCTTTGTTAAGCGGTATTGCATAGATAACGGCATTGAGTTTATATTTTACCAAGTTAACGTGCCAGAATATGCAAAGGAACACAAACTTTCAATAGAGCAAGCGGGCAGGATATTACGCTACCAATGCTTTGAAAATGCCTTAAAGTGTGGCAAATGCAACAAGATAGCAACAGCGCACCACCTATCCGACAATGCCGAATCGGTGCTACTTAACGCCCTACGTGGAAGCGGACTAAAGGGGCTTAGTGGCATAGCGCAAAATATTGATGACAAAATAATTCGCCCGTTTTTAAGCGTTACCAAAGCGCAAATAATGGACTACTTAAAAAAGCACGGCTTGCCATATCGCACAGACTCAACTAATTTAGACGCCGAATACACCCGCAACCACATAAGACTAAACGTAATGCCTGAAATTAAAAAGGTGTTTCCAGAAGCCGAACTCAGTCTCAATAGGCTAGCAGACTCAGCCAAAATCGACGACGACTATTTGCAAAGCGTTGCCCAAAACAGTTTGACGGTTGAAGAAACCACCGTAAGTTTTAGCGTTGACCTACACCCTGCCGTAGCGAGCAGATGCGTAATAACCGGCTTAAAGACGTTTGGTATTGAAAGAGATTGGACCAAAGCACACGTTGAAGCCGTATTAGGCTTAAAGGACTTAGAAAACGGAAGCCGTATCTATTTGCCAAAAGGCTTGCTTGCGATTAGAGAGTACGACCGCATTACCCTGTTTAAGCCGACAGACTTCGATTACACGCCTATACCTTTTAAGGTAGGCAGGTATGAATTTCTATATGGATTAATCACCATAGAACGTGTTGACGAATTTGACGGTGAACTTAAAAATGGATTTTATTTAGACGGGGATAAACTTAGCCCGTCAACAACCATCCGCACGTTACGCACGGGCGATAAATTCACTAAATTCGGTGGTGGGACAAAAAAACTATGCGACTATTTTACCGATAAAAAAGTTCCCCTGCGTTTGCGAACCCGAACCCCGTTAATCGCCGACGACGACCAAGTATACGCAATTATCGGCATAGGCGTTTCAGAAAATGCAAAAATAGACCAAAATACCAAAACTATTTATAAAATCACTTATAAAACAATATAAAGCTAAGCCAAAACGAAGGATACACAAATGAAAGACAATTACAAAGTTTTACTATCAAGCGAACAAATTCAAAAGAGAGTTAAACAACTTGGCGCACAAATTACGGCAGACTATGCGGACAAAAAGCCCGTAATGATATGTATGCTCAAAGGTGCAGTTTACTTTTTTGCCGACCTTACGAAAAATATTAACCTACCTATAATGATAGACTTTGCAAGACTATCAAGTTACCGCAACGGAACGTCTAGTGGCAAGATGGAAGTAATTGCAGACATAACTGCAACCATAAAAGATAAAGACGTTATTATCGTTGAAGATATCGTTGACAGTGGTAAAACCTTAGCATACTTTATAGAAATGCTTAAAAAGAAAAAACCCCGTTCTATAAAGATATGTGCATTTATCGATAAACAAGAGCGTCGTGAAGTTGATATTACGGCAGACTACGTTGGCTTTGACGTACCTTGTGGTTTCGTAATCGGCTACGGCTTAGACTATGCCGAAAAGTATCGTGAACTTCCCTTCCTTGCCGAAGTTATCGACCCCGCAAAACTTTAATAGCGATGATTTAATAAAAAACAATATTTCTAAAAACTCAAACGCCCGCTTGCAAATGAAGTCGGAGGCCAAGCGGTCTTAGGAAGACAATGTCATAAATCAACTCCTTGGCTCACAGAACGACATGGCTACA
>JAZQKH010000043.1:0-12175 GCA_045542055.1 Christensenellaceae bacterium
ACTCGACTAATTCGTGATTCGTTTCCGTTCAAAATTTACGTTTCCTCTCGTATTAACCTTTATTTCTTAGTCTATTTGCTCTTTTTGCCTTAATGTACTTTAATTAAAGTCTTCTCGGAAAATATATTGCTATATCTTCCATCTTTCTATGCAGTTGTCAATCTACGGTGCTTTGACATCGGTCAAAGTTGCACTAAAAACGTGCTTACAAAAAGGCTACCGAAAACGATAGCCTATTTATATTATCATTTATGAAATTTTAAGTCAAGCAAAAATCAAATGTTTTTTAACTTTTTTTAAATTTTTTTTAAACACCGTTTTTGCATTGATTTTGCATAGGTTTTAGCCCAACGCATGTAAATTTGCCGATTGACTATGCCTTTGCTTTAAGTTCAGCCAAAGCGTCCTTTTTATTGTAGCGAACTTTTTTAGCAATTGAACGTTTTTGACAAAGTTCACCAACCAATTTAAGAGCGTTCTTTAAGCCACGGTCACTTTTAACCTTTACGCCGAAAGGAATTTGTTGGTAAGCTTTAACGTCAGACATATCTTTTTGGAAATAAACCGATTGAGAATAGTCGGCAACCGAAAGCGCTAAATTTAGACGCAAAGTTTTACCCCTAACGAATAATTTAGCAATAAGCTCTCTACCTAAACGATAAGAAACGCCTTTAGAAGAGATTCTTACGTTTACGCCCCTTAAACTATAGAATTCATCTTGAATAGCAACGAAGTACGCCTTAGATTGTTCAGAGCCTTCTAAAATTCTTTTAGCAAAGCTAATAGACTTTCTAGGAGCGTCTGCGAAAGCAAATGTGTCGTCTTCGTCATCGATGTCACCAATAACTAGGTCGGCAACGGCAGCGGTATCAACTGCAGGTGCGACTTCGCAGTCTGCACACTTTTCATCTTTAACGGGTTCAGCGCAGTCGCATTTAGCACCGTTAACTTTGCAAGCAAAGTTTCCGATAACGAAACCAATAGTAAAAATTGCAATAATAGCGGTAATGATTAATAAAATTCCTGTCACAATAATAAGCCTCCTTTGTGTTTAATATTTTTAGCGATTACTTACTTACTGGAAAAAGCGAATCAGTTTTGCTTTTTGGTTCACAAGTAACGTCTATACCTAATTTTTTCAAATATCTAACGTCAGCGTTAGAAAGAGTAACCGTAGAGTGCAACTGCGCCGTTTTAAGATTAGAAAGTTGACCTAAAGCGTGCTTTGCCATTGGGTTAGTAACTGCACTGACAGCCAGCGCCATTAAAATTTCTTCTGGGTGAAGCCTTGGGTTTTGCGCACCCATATATTTAACCTTTAACTCTTGAATAGGTTGAATAACCGCCGAAGAAATAAGGTCGATAGAATCGTCGATATTACCCAAAACCTTAAGAGCGTTAAGAATAGTAGCTGCAGCCGAACCCAAAAGGTCTGAAGTCCTGCCGGTAACCATAGTACCGTCTGGCAACTGCAACGCACAAGAGTGAGTACCCGTGGACGCTTCCTTTTCAAGAGCGGCATTAACTACGGCACGGTCGCTAATCTCCACTTGAAGTTTTTGCATTAAAATTTCTATCTTAGAAAGGACTTCTTTACTTGCTAAGCCCTTTTTAACGTCTATCTGTGCAGAATAATAACGGCGAATAACTTCTTGGCGACTTGCTTCTTGCACGGCTTGGTCGTCAACTATGCAGTAGCCCGCCATGTTAACACCCATATCAGTGGGACTCTTATATATTGTTTTACCCATAATTTTGTTTAGCGTTGCACTAAGCACTGGGAAAACTTCAACGTCCCTATTATAATTTACAGTCGCTACGCCGTATGCTTCCATATGGAAGGGGTCAATCATATTAACGTCGTCAAGGTCGGCAGTAGCCGCTTCGTACGCAACGTTAACTGGATGATTAAGCGGTAAGTTCCATACGGGGAAGGTTTCATATTTGGCGTAACCCGATTTTACGTTACGCTTATTGTCGTGATAAAGTTGCGATAGGCAAGTAGCCATCTTGCCACTTCCCGGGCCGGGTGCAGTAACCACGACCAATGGTCTTGTAGTAACGACGTATTCGTTTTTGCCAAAACCTTCTTCGCTAACTATTCTTTCTACTTCGGAAGGATAGCCGTCTATGGGGTAGTGCCTGTAAACCTTTACACCAAGCATTTCTAAACGCTTTTGGAAGGCTATTGCAGACGGTTGGTTTGCAAACATTGTAAGCACTACGCTACCTACGTAAAAGCCGTTGGTACGAAAAATCTCAATAAGTCTTAAAACTTCGGTGTCGTAAGTAATACCTAAATCACTGCGATATTTATTGTGTTCTATATCGGCAACGTTAATTGCTATTAAAATCTCCGCATGGTCTTTAAGTTGCGAAAGCATTTTGATTTTACTGTCCGGCTCAAATCCGGGTAAAACCCTTGCCGCATGGAAATCGTCGAAAAGCTTTCCGCCAAATTCCAAATAGAGTTTATCGCCAAACATAGCAACCCTTTCAAGAATTTTTGCAGACTGCATTTCAAGATATTTATTATTGTCAAAACCAAGTTTCCTTTGCATTTCCACACCAAATCTCAGACTAAGAGATTTGCCTCCGTTAAGCGACTTATGAATTTATCCAAATGTTGTTCGGCCACGTCCTTTTGAACGTCGTATTCAGACAAAAGAGCGGCAAGGAGTTCTTCTTTACTGCAACCCTTTTCAAGACGCTTCCATAAAAAAGCACTCGTTTCGTTTAAGTTTATCATACCGTTGAAATTTTTAACCGCATCACCAACGGCAACCACGATATATGAGCCTGAAACTTCACGAAGTATAAAGCCGTCTTTAATCTTCATCTAAACACCTTCCGACATGGTTTTATAAGAAAGCTGGGCGGCTTGTAAACTTATATTACATTTAAGCCTATAAGTTTTAACCGTGCCGAGCATTTTTTCTATTAATTCTAAAAGATTATCCATTTGCCCCAAATTTTGCGGGCGCAAGGTCTGGTTAAGCACTACGGGAAGCATCTGTGCCGAAGATAAGGGCTCTATGTGATTTTGTTCGCCCCTAGTTATCTGACAGATTGCCTTAATTTTAACCTTGCAATCGGTATCCAAACCGTGCTTGCCGTTCCAAGGCGTACCGTAAACGTAAAATCCATCGTCTTCCATCCTAATTAAAGGCTTATCGTCGTTAACCATTACCGCCCTATCCCCCAAAAGTTCACGCCATAAGCGTGTGTGGGTGGACTTACCCGTTCCACTTGGTGCGGTAAACAAATATGCATTTCCGTCAACGGCTATCGCACTACTGTGAAATATAAGCCCGTTACGGTTTGCCAAAACGTGTTCGCAAAACGCCCTAAACACCAAAGTGTTTTCCACGTAAGGCAACGGCATATCTTTATAGTCGAGCGCTTTAGCCGAAATTTCGTCCATACTAAAGGCCAGATTTAACTCGGCAGGTTCATCGCCCGAATACTCGTATTTTTTAAGCAAGTGAGTGGACAAGGCATAAATAAAATCAGCGGTAAAAACCACGTCTGCTATTTTATATTTATGCAACATAACCTTTTACAGTCCCCCATACCCTGAAAAACAATCAAATACGTTATTATTTTAACACCTGTGCGTTTCTTTGTCAATATAAATTTGATTTTTGACGGCAATTATTATATAATGTTTTTAAATGAAAGTATTAAAAAAGATAATTTGTAAAATTTTACCTTTAATATGCCTTATAACAAGCGTATGTGCGGGCTTAGGCTGTGCTCCGCAAGGCAGTGCGCACGACTTTTATTACTTCCAAACGGAAGTACACGTGCAGACGCAAACCACCACCTTGTCAAGCAAAACCATAAGCCAAATAGACGGGCTTCTATCTTCTTTGGAGTCCACCTTTGCCATAAACAAAACGGGGTCTTTTACCGCAAGGTTTAACAATTCAAACGTAGGCAACGTTAACGCCGACCCAACCGTTATAAGCGTTATCAAAGCATGTAAGAGCCTATACGAGTTTACCGACGGTGCTTTTAACCCTGCAGTTTTGCCACTCGTTAAACTTTGGCAGTTTGATAAATACCCCGCAATTAACTTCACGCCACCAAGCAAGGCTCTAATTCAATCGGTTTTAGATAGCGGTGCACTTGACTTTGGATTGGTTACCTTTGATGAAATCAACAAAACGGTTTATAAACCGCACGCCGACATGCAAATTGACCTTGGCGGAATAGTTAAGGGTTATGCCTGCGAACGCATTGCAACGATTTTGCGTGATAACGGCCACGCCGACGGTTACGTCAACCTTGGTGGAAGCAGTTTAACCTTAGTTAAAATGCCAAGCCTTGGCGTTGCTCACCCACGAAAAGACGGCACTATAATAAGTATCGATACTTCAAAAGACGTAAACCTATCTATTTCTACAAGTGGCGATTACCAACGCTATTACGAATATCAAGACACAAGATACTCGCACGTAATAGACGTTAAAGTGGGTGCGCCTGCAAACTCTACCGTAGCGAGCGCAACTATAACGGGTATAGACGGCACGCTTGCAGACGGGCTTTCAACGGCTCTTTGCGTTTGCACCTATTCGGCTGAAACAGATACGCTTACCCCTATGATAAATAAAATCCTATCATCTTACCCTAACGCTGGAATTTACGCCGTTATAATAGACAGACAAAACAAACTGATTGTTTCAAATAAAACTTGTGGCGAAGATTACACGATTAAAGACACTACGTTTAATACTGTTAAAATCTAATAACCTACAAACCAAAAGGACTTGCAATCGCAAGTCCTTTTTTTGCTATTTGATTTTTTAGAAATATTGACTTTTTGGGTTAGCAAACGTTTAACGCCAGTCGCCTGCGCTTTTAGATATTGCGTTAAATATCGATTCTATCACAAGCCCAACCAAAACGGAAACTAAAACGAGTGCCATCATCGTGGGAGTTTCGAAATAGGCTTTAGACGTGTTCAGAAGTAACCCGATAGAGTCTGCCGTTTGTGCAATTACTTCGGCGGCAACCATAAGTTTAAAGTTGAGCGATAGCCCGCTACCGATTGCACTGTAAAAAGCGGGGGCAACTTGTGGGAACTCTACTAAAAGAAGTAGCCTTTTTTTATCTGCCCCGTCAACCATACCCGCTTCAGAAACGGTCTTGTCTATTGAACTAAACGCAGAATACATATTGGTATAACAAGTGGGCAATACCACGAGCATAGTCACTATCATAGGTGCTATTTGTGAACTTGTCCAAATCAAAAGAATCAATACTATTGCAATAGTTGGCAAAGCACGTAGAACGCCGATTATTGGCTCAATCGCCCTTTTAACAAATTGATGCTTTGCCGAAAAGAACGCCAAGCAAAAAGCCACGGCAAAAGAAACCAAAAAGGCAATAAGGCTTCTTAAAAAGGTTAGCCAAAGCGCAAGGTAAAAATCGCCACTTAAAAATAGTGCAAAAAGGCTTTCCACCGTCTGCGATATAGTCGGCAGAATAAAACTGCTATCCACCACGGCGGACGCAATAGACCAAAACACCAAAATCACACCTATGCTAAGTAGCGGAATTATTAAGTTTAGAATTTTTACCTTGTTATTTTCCATTATGCAAAAAAGTCGTTCGTAATAGCCTTGGCAGACGCATTATCTACGGCAATAATCTTATTTATATAGTTAATAACGTCAGTTTTGGCACTGCTTGACGCTTGATAGTAAATTTTGCAATTATCAACCACAGCAGACGTAATATTCGTAGCAACCAAGCTTGGCGTTGCGCCTTCTTTAAGTTTAGCGTTAACGGCACTGACTGCCAATTCGGTGTTTTGTTTTACCCATTGAACGTTTTGGGTAAACGCATTGCCCATAGCGTCAATTTGCGTTTTGTACGCACTATAAACTCTCTTTTTAACCATCAATACCGCTTGAGGATATGCTTTTGCATTAGCATCGTAGAGTTCTTGAACGTCTACTCTAGTCCAAGTGCGGTTAGAAGCAACCTTAGTTAAATTGGTAGCGGCAGGTTCGGGAAGCAAACCAACCGAAAGAACGCCTTGTTTAAGTAGGGGTATCATATCGGGTGCTTTTTCAAAATAACGCAGGGTAATTTTGCCGTCGGTCGCCGTATTGCCAACCACTACGTCATGAATTTTGCCGTTATCCGAAAGTATTGCTTTTAAGGTAAGGTCAGGCACTAAGCCTTGACCTATTACGCCAACCACCTTACCCTTTAAGCTGTCAAGCGAAGAAGTACCGTCGCTACTCATTAGGTAAAGGTTTCCGTGTGTTAAAACAGCCGTCATAACGTATGGCGAATCGGAATTTGCCTTGTAAAGTTTGCTTGCAGCGTTAACGGGCATAACTATAAAGTCGCCCTTGCCTTGTATCATAACGCCACCTATATCGCCAGATGACACTACGTTATAATTAACGGTTGCTTGTGGTAAACCAAAATTTTCGCCATCGCTTATAAACTTGGCAACGGCAAGTGCGGGCGCCCCGTCGGGCGCATAAAAACTGAACGTTTTAGGGTCGTCGTCAGTATTTTTACAAGCAAATGCAAACGAACAGGTACAAAGCGTAATCACGCTTAAAATTAAAGTTAAAAGTTTTTTCATACAAGTCTCCTTTATATCAGGCGCTTAAAATAAAAAATCTCTCTTTTAGTAAAGAGAGATAGCGTAAAAAATCGGCTTGCCGACCAAAAAACTATTCATCCCTTTACTATCAGGCGCACCTTTTAGTTTAGGTATTTAGGTTATTTTTATTTTAATATACAAACTACTGATTTGTCAATGATTTAACAACACAAAGTTTTTGATTAGTCAAACAAGTCTGCAATATTAACCTTAAAAACTTTTGCAAAATAGGTAAGTTCTATATCGGTTATAAACCTTTGCCCACTTTCAATTCTTTGAATTGCGTTTTTATCGATATCCAAACCAACAAGTTGCAGTTTATCTGCTAACGCTCTTTGAGAAAGTTTTGGTTTTATAGACTTTCTTATCTGAGAAATTTTCTTTCCACAAACGTTATTACCTTTTTCGCTTTTATTTTTAAACATTGCAACCAGACCTTTTATATCGTGTAAAATATTATATATTAACTTCTGTCAATTGTCAACGTAAAGGTTTTATAAGCTTTTCTTCAAATACTTTTGACGGGTTGCTTCCCCGCCCCTAACGTGACGCTCTGCAAGGTTTTTTTCTAAGGCAATTTTCACCCTTGCGTAAAGTTCTTTATCTATGGCTATAAGCCGTTCGGTTACGTCTTTATGTACCGTGGACTTGCTAAAATGAAAAATTTTTGCCGTTTGCCTTACGGTTGCCCCCGTTTGCGCTATATAATAGGCTTCTTCAAGCACTCTTTCAGAAATATCGTCTCGCATAAGACCCCCTAATAAATGGTTAATACATCTTATGCGGTTTTTCGACCTTTTATGAGTAATTTTTTAATGTTATTTTATTTGTGACACTCGGCTTAAATCTTTTTAAGCCACTAAGGTAAGCACAAACTATAACGCCAAGCACCAAGCCAAGCATACACACGTAAGCCCAAAGTAAAAAACCAACCACTCCGGCAAGACTGCCGTAAAAAACGTTCATTTTAGAAAAAAACCTAAAATACACCCTAAGTGCAACCGTTCCAACAAACACTACGGTAAGTGAAATTAGTGAAGCAAAACATATTGCACTGTTTTTAACGCCTACGGGGCAAACAAATTTATTTAGCAGTATAATAACGGCGTAACTTACCAATGTAAAAAGCAAGGCGGAAAACACTGCAAACGTAAGAGCGCTTCGGTTACTAAAAAGCCTATTAAAAATAATTTCACCAAACAAAAGTAACATTGCCCATACTAAAAAGATTAGGTACAACACGGCGAGAGCAAAAACGCCTTTTATAATGCGAAGCACCCCGCTACTTCGAGCTTTAACGCCGTATATGAAGCACCCGTCTTTCATCATTTGCCTAATAAGTGCAGAGCCTGAGATGACTACCGAAATAATAAAGAACACCGTAACCCCGTTTGAAGCGTTTTTTGCGGTATTAACGAGTTTTGTAGCGTTATCTCTAAGATACTCGGGTAGCCCTGCAACAAGTTCTAAAGAAAAATCCACACCGAAAACGCCGTAAGCGGTAATAAGCAAAAAAGTAAGCGGAAGCAAGGCGGATAGAAAGTAAAACACCCACGCACCCGCAACGGTAGTTATGCGCTTTTGGTCAATATAATCTAAACATACTTTTAGTCTGTTTATTTGCAACATAAAAACAGTTTGCGTATTCGCAAACTGTTTATACTTTTATACTTTTATTAACCTATCTTCTCTACGAAAATCTTGTTATAAATTTCTTTATACTTATCGTAATAGAAAAGGTTAGTACCACTCGTAGTGACCGCCGCCGTACCTGCGGCAACAGCCATTTTCAAAATTTCTGGATAGTCGTAGCCCTGTGAAACACCCACGCAAGTAGCAGCGACCATACTGTCCCCCGCACCCACGGTAGAGTTTACGGCAACCGAAGCACTCTTACACAAATAACTGTTAGTGCCGTCGGTTAAAATAGCCCCGTCAGTACCCATTGAAACAAGCACGTTTTGAACGCCAAGGTCAATGTATTTAGCACACGCCTTAACTATATCTTGCTTGCTTGTAACGGTCATATCGCAAAAACTTTCAAGTTCGGTTAGGTTTGGCTTAACCATAAAGATTTTGCCCGCCTTAATTGCCGAAAGCGTACCTTCCTTTTCAGCGTCGACTATAATTTTAACGCCGTCGGGCACAGCCGAAACGAGTTTGCCGTAAAAATCACTTTTAACACCCTTAGGTAAACTTCCACTAATAACCGCAATATTGCAGTCTTTTGATAGCGTAGCGACCTTTTGAACGAGTTCAGCTTGCTTATCTTCGCCAACCTTCTCGCCACGGTCGTTAATTTCGGTTAGCATTGACCGTTTATCAATAATTTTATAGTTAGTTCTTGCGTTGCCTTGGTTATAAACGAAGTCGTGTTTAACGCCTTCCTTATCCAAAACGTGTTCAAACATCCGTTTATGATTGTCGAACATAAAGCCGGTGGCAAGACTCTCTTGTGAAAGCCTTGCAACACCTATGGCTACGTTTAACGCTTTGCCCGAATAGCTTTCCATTTTGCTATCTATTCGGTTTAGCCTACCCACGTTTAAACTGTCTAATTCAATAGTGCAGTCTATACTTGGGTTTGGGCATATTGAAAGAATCATCGTTTTCTCCTAAATTGGCGTTACGCCAATTTTATATTTTGGATTATTAAATAAAGTTTTAGTCCTATTTTTTAGCGTCGGCAATAATTTTGTCTTGTGCGGAGAAAGGAACTTCTTCGTAGCATAAGAATTCTTGTGAATACTTGCCCCTACCTTGCGTCATACTGCGAAGCTCAGTAGCGTATTTAAGCATTTCAATAAGCGGTGCTTCGGCTGAAATTTCTTGCAAGCCGTCAACCGTTTCCATGCCTAAAATTCTGCCACGGCGCTTGTTCATATCGCCTAAAATATCGCCCGTATAGTTGTCGGGAACGGTAATTTTGAAAGAATAAATAGGCTCTAAAATAACGGGTTTCGCCTTAGTGCACGCTTCTTCGTAAGCAAGTTTAGCCGCCGAAACGAAAGCAACTTCTTTACTGTCAACGGGGTGATATTTACCGTCGAATAACGTGCATTTAATATTAACTACGGGGTAGCCAGCAAGCACGCCCTTTTGAATAGCTTCTCTAAGTCCCTTTTCAACAGCGGGTATAAATTGCTTAGGCACTGCACCGCCAACAACTGCGTCAACGAATTCAAACTTGCCGTCGGCAGCGCCCGGCTCAAACTTAATGTTAACAACGCCAAACTGGCCTGCGCCACCCGTTTGCTTTTTGTGTTTACCTTCGGCCTCAACGGTAGCAGTAATGGTTTCCTTAAAGGCAACCTTGGGGTCTGAAAGTATGGCTTCGCAACCGAACTTTGCCTTTAATTTTTTGCAAAGAACGTCAAGTTGGGTTTCACCTTGACCACGAATAACCGTTTCGCCCGTTTCTTTATCTTTTTCAACGATAAAGGTTAAATCTTCTTCGGCTAAGCGGTTAAGACCTTGGAAAACCTTGTCTTCTTCACCACTCTTAGCAGTAATCGCCATAGTAAGAACAGGCTTATTAAATGGAATTGGGTCAAACTTAATTTTAAAACTTTCGTCACAAAGCGTGTCGCCCGTGTTGGTGTTGTTAAGTTTGTTAACCGCACCAATATCGCCCGCAATAAGTTGGTCAACGGGTTCTTGTTTTTTACCTTTCATAAGGTAAAGGTTATTAATACGTTCCTTTTCGCCCGTAGCCGAATTGTAAACGGTCATACCACTCTTAAGAACGCCCGTAAACACTCTTAGCATATTAAGTTTACCAACGAAGGGGTCTGCAACCGTTTTGAAAATTTGTGCAGAGAAGGGTTTATCAACGTCGCAAACTGCTTCGCCGATATCACTGCCGTCGGATAGAGTGTATTGAATCGGCTTTCTTTCCTTAGGCGATGGCAAAATGGCCACGATTTCGTTCATAAGGTTGATAACGCCCATATTTTGAGTAGCAGAGCCACCCATAACGGGTATAGTGTCGCCGGCAAACAAACCTTTTTTAACGCCGATAATGATTTCATCGTTAGAAAGCCAACCCGAACTTAAAAACTTATCAAGATATTCGTCGCTCGTTTCAGCAGCCGCTTCTATAAGACCTGCTTTAAGTAAAGAGATTTCGTCAGTCATTTCCTTTGGAACTTGCACTTCTTCTCTACCGCCACGGGTAAATTCGTAAGCCTTGCCCGAAATAACTGAAACGTAACCTTTCATCTTTCCGTCACGTATAATAGGAGCGTGCATCGTAGCAATCTTCTTGCCGTATTTAGTACGGAAGGCTTCTACCGTAGCAACGTAGTTAGAGTTTTCTTTATCAACACCGTTTATGAAAATCATAAGCGGAACGTGGTTTTTAAGACAGTAATCAACAGCCTTTTCAGCACCAACGGAAACGCTACCCGAAGCGTCGGCAACTAAAACGGCAGAGCCAACTGCACGTATAGCGCCTTCAAATTCGCCTTCAAAATCATAAAACCCAGGTACGTCTATAACGTTGATTTTAACGTCCTGCCAATAGGTGTTAGCGCAAGCAAGCGAAATAGATATGCCCCTTGCAAGTTCTTGTTCGTCAAAATCCATAACCGTGTTTTTATCGGTAGTTTTGCCTAAACGGTCTATCGTGCCACCGTTAAATAAAATTGCTTCGGCAAGTGAAGTTTTACCTTCGCCACCGTGCCCTATTAAAGCGATATTCCTAATGTTTTCTGATAATAAATTGCCCATTTCTAATTGTCCCCCTGTGGTTTATTTTTGGCTTATCATATATTGGGGCTGTTGCCCCGTAGCCGTATGCTACGTCTTTTATTATAAACCACTTTATTTGATATTTCAAGGGGGTTTTTAAAATTTTAATAATCGTCTTCTAAACCGTCACTGCCGAAAAGTTGTTCGCAAGTAGGCAAACCGTTTGAGCAACCGCTCTTTTTGGGTGGCGGGCAAGGTTTAGGGGGCTGTGGGCAGTTATTTTGCGGTGGGCAAGGCTTGGGCTGTGGATAGGGTGGTCGCTTGTTATCGTAGGACTTAACGTTTGGCGAACACACGTCGCCACAATTTACACTAACCAAAATAACGTCACCACCAATTTTTATAATACGGCGTTGGTCAATGTAAATTTCCGTTCTGTCAAAAAGCCTAAAGCCCCGCACACGCCTACCAGGTACTACTATGCCCGTAAGAACGCCTTCGGGGAAGCGTAAATCTAAATCTATAATTCTACCTAAGCACCTGCCGTCTTCAACGTTTATAACGTCACGCTTTCTTAAATCTCTAAAACTCAATCTCATATACCATAATATGCTTTGGCGTTAAATATTATTCAAATACGCTTGGTCAAAACGTAAAAGCCCACGGCAATAGCCGTGGGCTTTTTAACTAAAATTTGTTGTTATAAAGCATTGATTTTAAGGTACGCTTCTTCTAACGATTTAGCGTCGTACTTTTTAAGTAAGTTTGCTTCGGTGTCGTTTTCTACTACCTTGCCCTTATTGATAAAGCATAGCATATCCGAAGTTCTTGCAAGTTCGTCTAACATATGGC
>JAZQKH010000044.1:0-44397 GCA_045542055.1 Christensenellaceae bacterium
GGCAAAAACGTCACTAACGAGCAAATTGAAATTTGTAACAAGACCATTGATGATTTAAAACTATTAAGCTCTCAGGCAATCAATTTAAAAGTCGACGTTGACGCTTTAGAAAAAAAGAGACTTGAAAGTACGCCTACAACAAACCCCGTTATATCAAAAGGTTTATTATTTGGTGGTTTAAGTGTATTAATTGTTGGGGCTGTGCTTGCTTTTGCCTTATCGTTTACAGTTTTAGGCATTGCTCTTGCCGGTCTTGGCTTAATATGTGCCGTTTGTGGAATTCTGCTTGGTTATAAAGGTCCAAGTGTTTCTATTTTCGACGAGCAAATAGTCGAAAAGCTTAACGCTTATAACCAACTAAATTCGCTAATAGTTGAAAATACTAACAAATTAAACGGTTTTTTTGCTCAGTTTGGTTTGCAAGATTACGAGCATAGTGAGGCGGTGAAAGTTTTGCAAAACGCATTAGATGATTGCAACCGTTACGGTAATGAAGTTGAACAATTGCAAAATCAGTTGGATGCTCTAAGTAGTGATAAAGACTTAAGCCTTAATTTTGATTTGACCGAAGACGTAAGCGTTCTTAAAAGAAAACTTAGTTTTTTAAACGCTGAATATTCGGATAAGTCGAACAAACTTGCTTCTTATAAATCGGACTTAATTTTGCTTGAAAAAAATATGGAATCTCTTTCTGAATTTGAAAACAATTTATATGAGGAAAGGGAGAAGAAGGCGAATTTAGAAGATGAGTTAAACGTTTTAAATCTTACGCATAAATTTTTAACTCAAGCAAACGAAAATCAAAAACTTAGATATAGAGAGCCACTATCTAAAGCGTTTAATAAGTATTTAAGTTATTTAAGCGACGGCAAAACGAGCGCCGATATAGACGTTGACTTTGAAGTTACCGTTGATGAGAACGGTTCTAAAAAGCAGATAGATTATTATAGTAAAGGTTTCAATAGTCTATTTAACGTTTGTCGTAGGTTCGCTTTGATTGACGTTTTGTATAAGGATAATAAACCCTTTATCATTTTGGATGACCCATTTATGAGTTTAGATGAATCCAAAATAGAAAACTCTTTGAAATTAGTTGATAATTTTGCTAAAGAATACCAAGTGATATACTTAGTATGTCACGATAGTAGGATTATAAAATAAGGGGTAGTATGACTTATAAATTAACGTTTGAACTTGTTCCGGACGGCTGTTGGTATAGTAATCTCCGTGCCATTTTAAAACCGTCGCAGTGGAACTTAATAAAAAAACTATCAAAGCAAAACGCCGGTGGGAAGTGTGCTATTTGTGGTAAAAAAACGGATAGACTTGAAACGCACGAAAGGTGGTTTTACGATACGGAAACCGGCACGCAAAAACTTGTTGATATTATAAGCGTTTGCAAGGATTGCCATAGCGTTATTCACATTGGAAGAACGCAACTTTTAGGTAATGAAGAACGTGCCGAAAAACATTTTATGAAAGTTAACGGTTGTTCTTACGCCGACTATAGGGCGGAACTTGGCAAGGCAAACGACTTGCATAGAGAATTAAACAAGGTTTCCGAGTGGCTACTTGATATTAGTTACTTAAACGAATTTTTAACTATTTCATACGAGGCAAGGGAATAAAAAATGGTAATAATAGATACGCACGCACACATTTACCCAGAAAAGATTGCCGAAAAAGCAACCAAAGTAATAGGCGATTTTTATGACATTACAATGCAAAATCATATTGGCACGTGTGCAAATTTAATCAATAATGGTAAAAAAGCCGGAATTAGTAAGTTTGTCGTTCACTCTTGCGCAACAAAAAAAGAACAAGTTACGCACATTAACGATTTTATAAAATCCGAGCTTGATAAATACCCTGAGTTTATTGGGTATATGACACTTCACGAAGACCTTACCGAAGAAGAAATTGAGTCGGAAGTGTCACGCTGTATAAAGCTTGGTTTTAAGGGCATTAAACTTCATCCAGACTTTCAAAAATTCAATATAAATTCAGTTCAAGCTGAAAAGATTTATAACATCGTTGAAGATAGGCTTCCGATTCTATTCCACACGGGTGACGATAGGGTTGACTATTCACGACCGTTTAGACTTGCCGAGATGGCTAAAAAATATAAAAAAGTCAGATTTATTGCAGCACACTTCGGCGGTTATAGAAGATGGAATGAAGCGACTGTGTACAAGGGACTTGAAAACGTATATTTTGACACCTGTTCTTCACTGCCGTTTATGCAAAAAGGTATGGCGGAAGATATAATTTCAATGCTTGGTGCTGAAAGGTTTTTCTTTGGCACTGACTTTCCTATGTGGGATGCGGAAGAAGAAATTGAACGGGTGCTTGAACTTAAAGTTTCAGACGATGTAAAAGATATGATTTTTGCCAAAAATTTCAAAACCTTTATTGGCGAAAAATAAAATTAAATTAAATTATAAACTTAACAAATATTTGCTTGACAAAATTCTTGTATAAATATTATAATTATAAAAGTTATTATTTTATAAATGCGTTGATGGAAACACGCTTTTTTATCTAAATTCAGAGAGCTCGTGGGCGGTGTGAACGGGTTGCGGATATTTAAGTTACTCATTCCTTAGCAGAAACGGTGAATTTTTAGCCGTTTTCGGGTTGTTACGTTATAGACTTAAAGAGTGGTTGCTTTGCAACAAATTCGGGTGGTACCGCGGTTATTATCGTCCCAAACTATTTGTTTGGGGCGTCTTATTTTATAAACACAGTTAATTTTTTGGAGGTTAAAATGCTAAATATTAAAATTCAAAAAGCTGAAACTTTAAAGCAAAAACCAGATTTTACTAAGCTTGGTTTTGGTAAGTATTTCACCGACCATATGTTCGTTATGGAATATAACGATAAAACCGGTTGGCAAAACGCAAGAATCGTTCCTTTTGATTACATTCCCGTTCATCCCGCATCGACCGTATTACACTATGGTGCGGAAATTTTTGAAGGGATGAAGGCTTATAAAACTGCAGACGGCTATCAAATGTTCCGTCCTTTTGAAAATGCAAATAGATTTAACAATTCTGCTGAAAGAATGTGTTTGCCAGCAGTTCCTGAAGATGATTTTGTTCAAGCAATTACCGAACTTATCAATATCGACTACGATTGGATTCCAGATAGTGAAGGCGCTTCTTTATATATTCGTCCTTTCCTTTTTGGTAATGATGAAACTTTAGGCGTTCACGCAGTACACAATGCAACTTTCGTTGTAATCTTATCGCCTGTTGGCAGTTATTATGCAGAAGGTTTAAACCCCGTTAGTATTACAATTGAAAGCGAAGACGTAAGGGCAGTTCGTGGCGGTACGGGCTACGCTAAATGCGGTGGTAACTATGCTGCGAGTATGAGAGCGGGGCAAAAGGCTGAAAAGAACGGTTTTACCCAAGTTTTATGGCTTGACGGCGTTGAAAGAAAGTATATTGAAGAAGTTGGCGCAATGAACGTTATGTTCAAAATTGGCGATGAAATCGTAACGCCAAAACTTACAGGCTCTGTTCTTCCTGGTATTACTAGAAAATCTTGCTTAGAGATTTTGAAGGACTGGGGTTATACCGTTAACGAAAGATTGCTTTCTGTTGATGAACTTATTTCTTCTGCAGAAAACGGCACTCTTGACGAAGCGTGGGGCACGGGTACTGCCGCAGTTGTTTCGCCCATAGGTCACTTATTCTATCAAGGCTCAAATCACACTATTTCAAACAATCAAATTGGTAAACTTACCCAAAGATTATACGATGAATTAACGGGAATTCAATGGGGCAAGGTTGAAGATAAGCGTGGTTGGGTTTATAAGGTTAAAATCTAATGGATTATAAGCGTATATCCCTTTTTATGGGGCATTACGGAAGTGGTAAAACATTTGTTGCAGTAAACTATGCTATCTTTCTAAAAAATCTTGGCAAAGACGTTAGTATTTATGATTTAGATATTGTCAACCCATATTTTAGAACGGTTGACGCTCAAAAACTTTTAGATGAAAAAGGCGTTGAACTAGTAGTTTCACCCTTTGCAGAAACTAACGTTGATATCCCTGCAATGAATTCCGCTTCCTATAAAATGGTGCACGATACTTCAAGGCACGCCGTAGTTGATATCGGAGGTGACGATAGGGGTGCGCTTGCCCTTGGAAGATTTAGCGACAAGATTAAAGAAGAAAATAATTACGACGCTTTTTGGGTGTTAAATAAATTCCGTCCTGAAACGAGAGATTTAGACGGGGCGCTTTCTATAATGAGAGAGATTGCTACTGCATCAAAAATTCCATTTTCCGGCATAGTTAACAACGGCAATTTGGGTAGTCAAACGGATGAAGGCGTCATTTTAGAGGGGCTTGAGTTTTGCAAAAAGGTCGGTTTAGAAACTAACTTGCCCGTAAGATTTACTTCGGTTAGGGAAGACCTTATAACCGATAAGTTAACTAAAGAAATCAAAACTATATTACCGGTTAAGCCTATAAAATACGGCGACTGGTTGTAAAAAGGAGAAAATTATGGCAAAAGTTACTTTTAACGAAGAGATTTGTAAAGGTTGCGGTCTTTGTGTTATCGCTTGCCCTAAGCAAATTATTTCTCTTTCAAAAGAAAAAATTAATCAAAAAGGTTATCACCCTGCAACAATCGTGGACCAAAGCAAATGTATTGCTTGTGCTTTTTGCGCTACTATGTGTCCCGACAGTGTTATTAGGGTTGAAAAGTAGAGGTGTATTATGGCAGATAAAGTTTTAATGAAAGGTAACGAAGCTTTAGCTGAAGCCGCTATAATGGCAGGCTGTAAATACTATTTCGGCTATCCTATTACTCCGCAAACCGAAGTTGCTGCTTATATGGCAAAACGCATGCCTAAAATTGACGGTGGCGTTTTCTTGCAAGCTGAATCTGAAGTTTCTGCAATCAATATGGTATTAGGTGTTGCCGCTTGTGGTAAAAGAGTTATGACTAGTAGTTCAAGCCCAGGAATTTCACTTAAAAGTGAAGGTATTTCTTATCTTGCAGGTTGTGAACTTCCCGCACTTATTATTAACGTTCAAAGGGGTGGTCCGGGTCTTGGTGGTATTCAGCCTTCTCAATCAGACTATTTCCAAGCAGTTAAAGGTGGTGGCCACGGCGATTATAAACTAATTGTTTTAGCACCCGCTTCCGTTCAAGAAATGGTTGATTTAACATTTAAGGGGTTTGACCTTGCCGATAAATATAGAATGCCTGCTATGATTCTTGCAGACGGTACTTTAGGTCAAATGATGGAACCTGTTAGTCTTGACCAAGGCGTTGTAAACGAATACGATAAACCTTGGGCTACTTCAACTACGTCAAATCACGAAGGTAGAAACGTTGTTAACTCACTCTCATTATCGCCTGCACAACTTGAAGCATGGAACCAAAGTCGCTTTGAACGTTATGCTATTATTGAGCGTGATGAAGTTATGTATGAAGAATACATGATGGACGATGCCGAAATTTGTATCGTTGCTTTTGGTATTGCGGCAAGAATTTCTAAAAATGCAATTATGGAAGCAAGGAAGAAGGGCATAAAGGTTGGTATGATAAGACCTATAACCTTATTCCCGTTCCCAAAAGATGCGTTACTTAAAGCAGCTGGAAAGGTTAAGTCCTTCTTGTCTGTTGAACTTAATATGGGGCAAATGGTTGATGACGTTAAACTTGCTATCAACTGTTCTAAGCCCGTATACTTCTATGGTAGAACCGGTGGCGTGTTAATGACTCCAGATGAAATCGTAGATAGTTTAGAAAAAATTGAAAAAGGAGAGGCAAAACAATGGTAGTATTTGAAAAAACCAAAGGTTTAACCGATGAACAATTACACTACTGCCCAGGTTGCACGCACGGCATTATTCATAGATTGGTTGCCGAAAGTCTTGAAGAACTTGGCGTATTAGATAAAACCGTAGGTGTTGCGTCGGTAGGTTGTTCGGTATTCTCTTATAAATATTTTAACTGCGATATGATTCAGGCGGCACATGGCAGAGCGCCTGCAGTTGCTACCGGTGCAAAAAGATGTAATCCCGATAGCGTTGTATTTACCTATCAAGGCGATGGCGATTTGGCTGCAATTGGTACTGCTGAAACCGTTCACGCTGCGGCAAGAAACGAAAATATTACTATAATTTTCGTAAATAACGCTATTTATGGTATGACTGGTGGTCAAATGGCACCTACCACGTTGCCTACTCAAGTAACTCAAACATCACCCTATGGTAGAGACGTTACTGTGGTTGGCTATCCCGTTAAGGTTTGTGAAATGCTTTCTCAAGTAGACGGTGCATCTTACCTTGAAAGAGTTGCAGTTAACAACGTTAAGAATATTAGAAACGCTAAAAAAGCTATTAAAAAGGCTTTTGAAAACCAAATCAACAAAAAGGGTTTCTCTTTGATAGAAGTTTTATCAACTTGTCCAACAAACTGGGGCGTTTCACCCGAAAAGGCACTCGGTTGGCTTGAAGAAAATATGCAAAATTATTATCCTTTAGGTGTTTATAAAGATAAATATAAGGAGGAAAAATAATGACTACTAAAATTTTAATTGCCGGATTCGGTGGTCAAGGTATTCTTTTTACGGGCAAGGCAATTGCTTACACGGGTTTAAAGGCGGGTTTGGAAGTTAGTTGGTTGCCTTCCTACGGTCCTGAAATGCGTGGCGGTACGGCAAACTGCTCTATTACATTATCATCAGAACAAATCGGTTCGCCAATCGTTGATAAGCCTGACGTTTTGATTGCTATGAACCTTCCTTCTTTAGAAAAATATATAAACGAAACTGAAAAGGGTGGCTACGTTATTTACGATAGTTCTTTAATTAGTAAAGAAGTTTCTTCTGACAAGGCAAACGTGTTTGCTATTCCTGCAACTAAGCTTGCAAGTGATAACTCTTTGGAAGGCTTAGCAAATATGATTATTTTAGGTAAGACTATTAAGGAAGCCAACGTTCTTTCTTTAGAACAAATTAAAAGTAGTTTGGCGCAAATGGTTCCCGCTAAAAAGGCTGAACTTTTAGAAAAGAATATTAAGGCAATAGAAATAGGTTATAATTTCTAAATTAACTTAAAAATTTCGAGTGGCATTTTCATTATCTTCTTGCATATATTAAAACAAGGAAATATATTAAAGGAGAATGAAAATGTCATTTTTTTGTAATTTTCAGTCAGATAGATGTCCCGGTCAAATAACCGGTAACCCTATAAACGGTTTATGCGAAAAGGTGTGTGTTCAAGCAAAGAAAGTGTTTGACGCTTGTATGCAACAAGGTCAACTTACTGATATCGTGCTTAATATAACCAATCTTACGCCTGCAAATCCTACATATCCACTTACTTTTATCAGTGCAAGAAGTACGGTTTCTCAAGGTACTATCAGTAATTTGCTAATTGAACCGCTTCCAGAAAGGCCAAAATGTGCACGTGTTAAGACTGACGTAATCGTACCCGTTTCGGTCGCATATACGGATGCAAATGGTATTGAGGGTGTTGCAACAGCAACGGTAACTATTCCAAAAGACGTAATTTTAAGCGTTCCTTCGGCTTCTATTATGCCTTATTCGGTTGAAGCGGTTGTTTCATTAGTTTCTACAATCGGCTCTTATACGGGCGAGAATCAATTTACAATAGATGCTTGTGTTTCCGTTATCTTAAAAGTGGTTATGGACGTTGAATTACTAATACCGTCATACGGTTATACGCCAATTCCACCTTGCCAAGAATATACGCAAGAGATATGTGCAGGTTTCTTTGAGTTGCCTATCTATCCAGAGTAATAACAACTTAATA
This sequence comes from Christensenellaceae bacterium, assembly GCA_045542055.1. GTDB lineage: Bacteria > Bacillota > Clostridia > Christensenellales > Borkfalkiaceae > UBA1259. The sequence continues at coordinate 7,808 of JAZQKH010000044.1, forward strand.
AAAAAACAAAACGCAGAAATTTAATCTGCGTTTATTTTTTTATTTTATATCGTTTGACTCTGAAAACATATGTGCTATAATATTATTATGAAAGTTTATGCGATTAGTGATTTTCATATGTCCAATACAACCGATAAACCAATGGACGTTTTTGGCGAAAATTGGGTTGGTTATATTGATAAAATAATCGATGATTGGAAGCAAAAAGTCGGCGATGACGATTTGGTTTTAATCGGTGGTGATACGAGTTGGGCTATGAAGTTGGAAGACGCTGTTATTGATATTAATACTTTGTCTAATCTGCCCGGCAAAAAAATTCTTATAAAGGGCAATCACGATTATTGGTGGAGTTCGATAAGTAGGGTTAGGGAAAGCCTACCTGACGGCTTTTTTGCCCTTCAAAACGATAGTTTAAGGTTTGATGGCGTTGTTGTTTGTGGTTCACGTTGTTGGAGCGTACCGGGTAGTCCGGATTTCGGTGACCACGATATGAAACTTTATTTAAGGGAAACTGAACGTTTAAAACTATCACTTAAAGATGCACAAAAGTTAAGACAAGAAGGGGATAAGTTGATTGCGCTAATACACTATCCGCCTTTCAACGTGAAAAGGGAAGATACGCTATTTACTCAAATATTTGAAGAGTTTAAGGTCGATGCCGTTGTTTACGGTCATTTGCATGGTAAAAACGTCCGTTCAGACAAGTTGTGGATTAAAAATGATATTAAATACTACCTTACGTCTTGTGACCAGGTAGATAATAAATTAACAGAGATTATTTTTTAAGGAGAATACTTATGGAAAAAACAAACAAGCTAATTTCTTACTTAAAAAATGCGCCTAAACGTTATTTTATCGACGCATTTACGGGTATGGCACAAGGTCTATTCGTGACGCTAATAGCAGGAACAATCATTAAAACTATTGGCGAAAGACTTTTTAACGGCACTGCTGTAGGTAACGTATTAGTCCTTTTAGGGCAAATTGCAAGTATACTAACCGGTGCGGGAATTGGTGCAGGCATAGCAAATTATTTAAAAGCACCTAAACTTGTGATATTCTCAGCGATAGTTGCAGGTTTTCTTGGGGCTTATGCTGAGCAGATTATTGGTGCTGTGGTAACGTATAATTCGATAAAGGTATCCTTTAACGGAAGTTTAATTAGCGTTACAACGTTGCTTTCAAAGGGATTACCCGGCAATCCGATAAGTGCCTACGTATGCTCGCTTTTAGCGGTTGAGTTGGGAACGTTAGTTCAAGGTAAAACTAAGTTGGATATACTTTTAGTTCCTTTAACATGTATATTGAGTGCTTTTGTTGGCTGTATCATCTCAATTCCATTTATTTGGTTAATTAAAATTTTAAGCAAGGGTATAGACGTTGCTACTGGAGCAATGCCTTTCGTGATGGGTGTAGTTATTGCGGTTGTAATGGGTATACTTCTTACAATGCCCACTTCTTCAGCGGCAATTTGGGTTTCCATTGCAACGGGCGTAACTTCTGAAAATATGTTGCTCGCCGGTGGTGCTGCAGTTGTTGGTTGTGCTTGTCATATGGTTGGTTTTGCAGTATCAAGTTACCGTGAAAACGGCTTTGGCGGTTTAATTGCACAAGGTTTGGGTACAAGTATGTTGCAAATTCCTAATATTATGAAAAAACCTGTTATTATGCTTCCAATGATAATTTCAAGTGCAATTTGCGGTCCACTGTCAACTTGTGTATTTAAGTTGTTGTGCGCTGATTTTGGCGGTGGTATGGGCACGAGCGGACTTGTTGGTTTGTTTGGTGTTCTTGCGTGTGACGGACAAAACCCTGTTTTAATGTGGGTGGGAATAGCTCTATTATTGTTTATACTTCCAGCACTGTTAAATATAGTTATAAGTGAGTTTATGAGAAAGAAGGGCTGGATAAAATTTGGCGATATGAAGTTGCCTGACTAATTTTTGAAATTCATTATTTAATATTAAAAAGACGCTTAATAAAAGCGTCTTTTTTCTTAATTATATTTTATGGTTTAAGCGAATTAACCATTAAAAACGTCGTCAAACATTTCAAGCTTTGATGCTTTTAATACTGACCGAATAAGTTTTGGTGCTGTTTTAGGGAATAGACGCATCATAAAGTTCATAGACTTTCCGTCAACACCAAGTACAATATGATTGCGTTTTTTAGATATTTTTCTTACGATTATATTCGTCGCCTTATCGACTGGTTTCATAAGTTTTTCTATAAGACGATTGTTCTTGTCGCTTATGCTCATTCTATTAAGAATATCAGTTTTAATAAAACCAGGATACACGCCTGCTATATAAAAATCTCTTCCTAATTCAAGCCTTAAACAATCTGTAAACCCTTTAAGACCGAACTTTGTTGCACAATACATGCTTTGACCAACTACGGGGCAAAGACCGGCGGCACTGATAATATTAACTATTGCAGGTGTGCTTGAATTATTAAGCAATGGTTTAATGATTTTGATTGCGTTTATGTGTGACATAAAGTTTGTTGAAACAATTTCGTTTATCTCTTTTTGGGTGTAATTTTCAAATTTATTAAAGGGTAGCATAAATCCTGCGTTGTTTATTAAAACGTCGGGCGATACGTTGTTTTGTTTTAAATATAAGGCAAACTCTATCCATTTGTCCGAGTCGTTCACGTCGAATAAACGATAGGTAAAGTTAGACTTTTTGTCGCCTAACTCTTGTATTGAAGCAAGCATTTTTTGTTCGTTTCTTGCAATTCCTATAACTTTGCAGTCGTATTTAGTTATTAACTTTTTTGCAATGTTAAAGCCCAAGCCACCACTTGCACCTGAAATAATTACTGTTTTGCCGTTTAACCAATTTTTACTCATAATTTTATCTCCTTTTTTAATTTTACCACACGTATATATTTTTTTGCAATAAGTTTATTAAAATAAACTTTATACTTGAATAATTTTGCCCATTATGCTATAATTAAGAAAGGTAAATTTATGGTAAACGTTCAAGACTTAATTAATCAACTAAATAATGAGCAAATTAAACCGGTACTCGACACAGAGGGTGCCGTTTTAGTTATTGCAGGCGCAGGTAGTGGAAAGACGAGAGTTTTAACAACACGTATCGCTCACCTTGTTGCTGATAAACAGGTTTCGCCTTACAATATTTTGGCAATAACTTTTACCAATAAAGCGGCCGGTGAAATGAAAGAAAGGCTTACTAAGATTTTAGGTGAAGTGCCTGAGATTTGGGTGTGTACTATTCACAGTATGTGCGTTCGCATTCTTCGTCGTGACGTAGATAAATTAGGTTACAATAAGGATTTTACTATTTATGACGAAACGGATAAAGATAAGGTTTTAAAAAGAGTTTTTGAAGATTTAGGCTATGACGTTGACAAACTCTTAAAACCCGCTAAAAACTATATTTCTAACGCCAAAAACGAGTGTTTAGACCCGGATGGTTTTGCTAAAGAATATCAATTTTTAAAAAACGTTGAACAAATTTATAACGTTTATAAAAAATATCAACAGCAATTAGAGCGTTCTAACGCTCTCGATTTTGACGACCTATTATTTATCACTCATAAATTATTCAAAGAATGCTCCGATGTTTTGGGCTATTATGCACAAAAGTTTAAATATATTCACATTGACGAGTTTCAGGATACAAACAGCGTGCAGTTTGACATTTGTAGAATGCTTTCATCGGTACACGGCAATATTTTTGCCGTTGGTGACGATGACCAAAGTATTTATGGTTGGCGTGGCGCAAAAATAGAAAATATTTTATCTTTTGACGATATTTATCGTGGGGCAAAGGTTTATAAGTTAGAACAAAATTATCGTTCTACAAAAAAAATATTAACGCTTGCAAACTGTATAATTGCAAACAATGCCGAAAGGCGTGCAAAGGAGCTTTGGACTGAAAACGACGATGGTTGCCGTGTGGAAACCTTCGTTGGTGGTGATGAGAATAGTGAAGCGTCCTTCGTTGCTATGCAAATTAAAAATCTGCTTGCAAGAAATAGTAATTTAGACTACAAGGATTTTGCTGTTTTTATGCGTGTTAACGCATTGACACGTGCATTTGAACAAGAGTTTACAAAGTACGCTATACCTTACAAAATTTTTGGTGGATTTAAGTTCTTTGAACGAAAAGAAATTAAAGATTTACTTTCATATTTAAAAGTAGTTAATAATCCGTTTGATAACGAATCTTTTTTGCGTGCTGTTGGAACGCCAAAACGTGGCATAGGCGAAAAAACATTACGTGAACTTTTAGAATACAGTTCGCAGTTAGGATTATGTCTATACGACGGTATTGATTTTATAAACAATACAACTATAGGTCCGTCGGCAAAAACAAGACTTATTAACTTTAAGAATTTACTTGAGTCTTTTAAAACTTTTTCGCAAAACCATTCGATTGTTGAATTGCTTGATTACGTTATTAACGCAACCGATTTTTTATCGCAGTATGACGATAGCGAAGAGGGGCTTTCAAAAGTTTATAACATTAACGAACTTAAAAACTCTGCCGAGTCATTCGTAAAAGAGAACGAAAAATATTTAAATGATGGCGAAAGGGTTACTCTTTCGGATTATTTAAACTCTATTACGCTTAGTTCGGATACGGATAATATTAATAGCGACAACTCTGTAACAGTTGCAACTATTCACGCTGCAAAAGGCTTGGAATATAAATGCGTTTTCGTTGTAGGTCTTGATGAAAAGATTTTGCCCGTTTCAAGAAATATGGACATGGAGGAAGACCTTGAAGAAGAACGAAGGCTAATGTACGTGGCTGTAACGAGAGCAAAGGAAAGGCTATATTTAACACGTGCAAACAGTAGATATTTGTATGGTCGTCGTGAATATATGGTCGCTTCAAGATTCTTAAAAGAAGCACAACCTGTATTAAACCCCAACGCAGTTAAAGAGAGAATTGCTTATACGCCCAGTTATTCTAATAGGTATTCCGATTTTGACCTAGGTGATTTTGAGGAACGTTCTACAAAATCTTTTGGCGGATATTCGTCAAACTATGCAAAAACTTTCGTAAAATCTGCAACTCCTAAGGTTGTAAATACAAGTAATAACAACTATAAATCAGGAACAAAAGTTAAACACGTCAAGTTTGGTGAGGGTATAGTTATTTCCACTAAAGGTCAAGGGGATAATTTAATTGTTGACGTTGCCTTTAAGGGCCTTGGTATTAAATCGTTGTCGGTTAAATACGCACCGATGGAGATATTATAATGGAAAAGATGCAAGAACTTGTTAAAGTTTTAAATAAGTACGCATACGAGTATTACGTTTTGGATAATCCAACCGTTTCGGATGCTGAATACGATAAGCTATACGATGAACTTTTAGCATTGGAAAAGCAAACGGGCGTCGTATTGTTTGATTCGCCAACAAAAAGAGTTGGTGGCGAGCCTATTAGTGCTTTTAAAAAACACGCTCATATTGAAAGGCTTTATAGTTTGGATAAAGTTACGAGCAAAGAAGGGCTTTTTGCTTTTGATAAACGGATAAATAAACAAGGCGGTGAAATAGAGTATATCGTTGAATATAAATTTGATGGCTTAACTATTTGCTTGACGTATGACCAAGGCAAATTCGTTTGTGCATCTACTCGTGGTAACGGAGTTATTGGGGAAGACGTAACGGCACAGGTGTTAACTATAAAAAGTTTTCCGCTTTGCATTGACTATAAGGGTAAAATAGAAGTTCAAGGCGAAGCCATTATGAAGCTTTCAACCTTAGAAGAATATAACAAGAATAACGACGAGCCCTTAAAAAACGCAAGGAACGCCGTTGCTGGTGCTATTAGAAATTTAGACCCAAAGGTTACTGAAAAAAGAAAGGTGGAAATCCTTTTTTATAACGTTAATTATATGGAAGACAATATAATTAATTCTCAAACAGAGTGCGTTGATTTTTTGAAGTCCAACGGTTTTAAGGTTTTTAACTATTTTAGGGTTTGCAAGGGTGTAGACAGCGTTTTGTCTGCCATAAATGAAATTGAAATCAACAGAAAAAATCTTGATATTTTAACTGACGGTGCAGTTGTTAAGGTTAACGACTATTCATTGCGTAAGATTTTAGGATTTACTGATAAAGCGCCACGCTGGGCATTAGCGTATAAGTTTGAAGCTGAAGAAGTTACAACTATTTTAACAGACGTTAAATGGCAAGTGGGTAGAACGGGCAAACTAACCCCGCTTGGTATTTTAGAAGAAACCTTTTTGGCGGGAGCAAACGTAAAAAAGGCAACATTAAACAATTATTCAGATATTTTGCGTAAGGGCGTAAAGATAGGTGCAAGAGTGTTGGTTAGGCGTAGTAACGAGGTTATACCTGAAATATTAGGTACAACTGAAGTTTTCGACCATTGTGTTGAAGTTGAAAAACCCTCTATCTGTCCTTATTGTGGTAGCAAAGTATACGAAAACGGTGCTAACTTGTTTTGCTCTAACCCCGATTGCCGACCAAGAATTATAGCAAAACTTACTAACTTTGCAAGCAAACAAGGTGTGAACGTAGAAGGTTTTTCTGAAATGACGGCAGGGCAGTTGTACGACGTTTTGGACGTTAAGGAATTTTCCGATTTATACGAGTTAGAATCTAAAGATTTATTAAAATTAGAAGGCTTTAAAAAGGCAAAAACCGAAAATCTAATACAATCCTTAAACAGTTCTAAAACGGTAGATTTGCAAAACTTTATTTATGCTTTAGGGATTGATAACGTTGGCAAGAAAACGGCTAAAGATTTAGCTGATAGATTTGAAACTTTGCAAGGCTTTTTATCGGCAACGCAAGAACAACTTATCGCTATGGATGAAATTGGCGAGGTTATTGCTAAATGCGTTTTCGATTACGTTAATAACGTAGAAAACGTCAATCAAATAAACAGATTGATTAGTTTGGGCTTTGAAATTATTGACGCTAAGCCAAAAAACGGCGGTGGGATTTTTAGTGGTGAAAAGGTTGTTCTAACGGGTAGCCTGCAGACTTTTAAGCGTGACCAAGCGTCTGCTATTATAATGGAGCAAGGTGGTGAAGTATTGTCTTCAGTTTCAAAAAACACTACTCTTGTTTTGGCGGGGTCGGAGGCTGGCAGTAAGCTTGATAAGGCTATTAAACTTGGTATTAAAATAATTGATGAAGAAACTTTCAAAAGTTTATTAGAAAGAGTTGAAAAATAAGTAAATATATGTTAAAATAATAGATATTTGATACGATTTCGGTTAAACGATATTTTGGAGATTTTATATGTACAGTATGACCGGTTACGGCAGAGCCGAATATATAGAGAACGGTATAAATTTGGTTGTTGAAATAAAAACCGTTAACAACCGTGTTTTAGATATTAATGCCAAAATGCCAAGAGCGTTTATTGCTTTTGACGATTTGATTAGAAAGAGTGTTGGCTTATTCGTAAAACGTGGTAGAGTTGATTTGTTCGTTAACTTTGCCGACACGAGAGAAAAGCCGGTTACGCTTGACGTTAACTACGAAAAGGCGATAGCGTATTATAACGTTGCTAAGTCACTTTCAGAAAAACTTGGTATAGAAAACGATTTTTCTATCACATCGGTTATGAAACTTCCAGACGTAGTTGAAGACAATATGACCGAAGATTATAGCGATATTCAAGAGATTGTAAAAAGTACAGTCGTTAAAGCGTGTGAAAATCTTAACCAAATGCGTTTAATTGAAGGCAAAAAGTTGGTTGATGATTTGCTTGCACGTATGAACGTTATTGAAGATTTAACTGCTAAGATTTCTTCAAGAGCGCCTCTTGTAGCACAGGAATATAGGGTTAAACTTCAAAATAGAATAAGTGAAGCGCTTGCCGACGTTAAGTATGACGAAGCAAGGCTTTTGCAAGAAGTTGCATTTTTTACTGACAAAGTCAACATAGACGAAGAATTAACAAGGCTTAAATCACACGTTCAGCAGTTTAGGTCGATTATTCTTGGAAACGAAGTAGGCAAGAAGCTTGATTTCTTAATGCAAGAGTTTAATAGGGAAGCGAACACTATTTGTTCAAAATCGAACGATATTCAAGTTACTGAATACGCACTACTACTAAAAAACGAAATCGAAAAGGTTAGAGAACAGGTACAAAATTTAGAATAGTATGAGAAACGTTTTAATTGTTTTATCCGGCCCGTCGGGCGTGGGTAAAGGCACGGTAGCAAAAAAACTTATTGAACGCAATCCTAATTTAGCTTTAAGCGTGTCTTGCACCACTAGAGCCCCAAGGGCGGGTGAAGTTGATGGTCAGCATTACTTTTTCGTGTCTAAAGAACAGTTTTTAGATGAAGTTAATAAGGGTGGATTTTTAGAACACTCTGAACACTTTGAAAACCTTTACGGTACGCCAAAGCCCTTCGTTGCAAGAAAACTTTTATCTAACGACGTGTTGCTAGAGATTGACGTTAACGGTGGGTTAAACGTAAAAAAGAATTACCCTGACGCAATTTTAATAATGTTGCTTCCACCTTCTGAAGAAGAAATTTACAACAGATTGGTAAAGCGTCACACTGAGTCGCAAGATAAAATTAAATTAAGAATGGATAGGATAGAATACGAACTATCTTTAGCGGATAAATACGATTACACGGTTATTAACGACGATTTGTTTACCGCAATTAAGAATATTGAAAAAATTATTTCGCAAGAAAAGTTAAAATAGACATTGTAAGGAGATATCGATTATGATACATAAACCACCCATTGATGAATTAGCACAAAAAGTTGGCTCAAAATACACGCTTTGCGTCGTTGCAAGTAAGCGTGCAAGACAACTTATGGAACAAGCACAAAACCAAGGGCTTCAAGAGCTTCCTGATAAGGAAAAACCCTTGTCAGTTGCCGCTAAGGAAATTTACGACGGAAAACTTATTGCAACTAACGATTAGTTTCCGCACTTGTCCACCCATGCGGTGGACATCTTTGTTTTTGCAATTTTTAGGTTTTTAAGGGATTATTATCAATGTTCGCAGACGTTATTGTTGACATAGTTCACAGTGAAGTGGACAAGGTTTTCGAATATTCATTTGAAGATGAATCAGGCGTTATGGTCGGTTCAAGAGTTTGCGTGCCGTTCGGTAATAAAAAAACCATTGAGGGTATTGTAATTAGCGTAAAGGAAAGTTCTAATTACGACCCTAAAAAAATTAAACCTATTATTAAAGTATTAGATTCTACCAACGTTTTAACGGAAGAAACGCTTGGCTTAATGCATTTTATTTGTAAAAAATATTATTGTAGTAAAGCACAGGCTTTAAGACTTTTTTTGCCGTCCGAAATGCGTAAAGGCAGGGTTAAAGAGCAAATTGTTAGAATTGCTTCCCTTAATGAAAACGTTAACGTAGAGCAGGTTATATTAACACTAAGGCAATCGGCAAAAAAACAAATAGAAGCTTTGCGATATTTAGATGTTGTTAAACAAGAAGACGTTGCCTCGTTAAACAAAAAATTCGGTACTCAAGCCATAAATTCACTCGTACTTAGGGGACTTGTTGAAATTAAAACTCTCCATACTAACCGAACCCCGTTAGCGTCTATTTACGGCACGAATAAAAACGTTACCCTTACCCCAAAACAAACGGAAGCGATTAATAGCTTTAATGAAACCGATAAAACCGTTTCGCTTTTATTTGGCGTTACGGGTAGTGGTAAAACCGAAGTTTATCTTGAACTTATCGAACGTGCCGTTTCAAATGGCAAGTCTGCAATTATGCTCGTTCCTGAAATTTCTTTAACACCACAAATGTTTAGACAGTTAAAGGCAAGGTTTTTGGACAAAGTTGCTATATTGCACAGTGGTTTGTCTGCTGGTGAACGCTTTGACGAGTGGTGGCGTTTACGCAATGGTCAGGCAAAAATTGCCGTTGGCGCAAGAAGTGCAATCTTTGCACCGCTTGAAGACGTTGGTATTATCGTAATTGACGAAGAACACGACGGAAGTTATCAAAGTGAATCTGCACCGAGATATTCAACGTTTGAAGTTGCATTTAGCCGTGCAAAGCGTTCTAATGCTAAAATTATAATTGGCAGTGCTACTCCGTCAATAGATAGTTATAGGCGTGCTTTGGACGGGGAATTTAATTTAATTGAATTGCCTGATAGAATAAATAAAAAACCACTTCCGTACGTTGAAATTGCCGATATGCGAAAGGAAGTTAGACGTGGTAATAATTCTTTCTTTTCATCTGCGCTTAAACAAGAATTAGAAAACTGTTTAAGTTGTGGCAATCAGGCTATAATTTTTCTTAATAGGCGGGGCTATTCTAAAACGGTAATTTGTACCGAATGCGGTCACGTTCAAAAGTGTGAGTCGTGTGACGTTTCGCTAACTTACCATAAGGAAGACGATTCTTTGCTTTGCCATTACTGTGGCGCTAAGTATAAAATGATTTCGGCGTGTACCGAATGCGGAAGCACAAGATTGCAGTATGGTGGCGTTGGTACTGAAAGGGTAGTTGATGAACTTAAAAAATTATTTCCATCGGCAAGAATCTTGCGTATGGATAGGGATACCACGCAAAATAAAGAGGGGCATTATAAAATATTGACCGAATTTGGCAATCACAACGCCGACATTTTGGTGGGTACGCAGATGATTGCAAAGGGACACGACTTTCCGTCGGTTACATTAGTTGGAATCTTAGACGCCGATGCAAGCCTATATTTTTCTGACTTTAGAAGTTCGGAACGCACCTTTCAACTTATTACACAGGTTGCGGGAAGAAGTGGTAGAGCTGAAATGCCTGGAAAGGTCGTTCTTCAAACCTATCAACCAGACAATTTAATTCTTCGCCAAGCGCTAAGTTACGATTATAAAGGCTTTTTTACGCAAGAATTGTCCTTAAGAAAGGCAACGGCTTTTCCACCCTTTACTGAGATTTTGAGGGTATTAATTAGTGGCGTGGATGAAGAAGAAACTCTTTCTAAAACAAAAGAAGTTTATGAAAGCCTAAAGGTAATTTATATACAAAATAAAGACTTTTTTAAGTTTTTTGGTTGCATGAAAGCACCTATCAAAAAACTTCAAAATAAATTTAGATATCAAATACTTATGCGGGTTAATTTTGGCAACGACACGCTTAAAGACATGCTTTATGAAACTTGCTCAAAATACAAAACGAGAAGCGTTAACGTTACTTTTGAAATAAACCCCAACAATTTAACTTAAAGGTGAAATATGGCTATTAGAAATATTGTGCAAATGGGTGACCCCACGCTTAGAAAAAAAAGTTTTGCCGTTACTGATTTTGGCGAAAGAACTCATCAACTATTAGACGATATGAAAGAAACTTTAGCCAAAGCCGACGGCGTTGGTTTGGCTGCGCCACAAGTTGGCGTTTTAAGGCGAATTTTTATAGTTAGTTACGAAAACTATTATTTTGAGTGTATTAACCCCGAAATCATAAGCAAGTCAGGCTCTCAATTAGGTGCTGAAGCTTGTTTGTCTGTAAGGGGTAAAAGTGGTACGGTTGATAGACCGCTTAAGATTAAACTTAAAGCATTTGACAGATACGGCAAACCGTTTACAATTAATGCCGAAGGGTTCTTAGCAAGAGTTTTTTGCCATGAATACGACCATTTAGACGGTATTTTATACGTCGATAGGGCTTGCGATATTCAGGAGGATAATATTTAGTGAACATCGTTTATTTAGGAACGCCTGATTTTGCGGTTAAGCCACTTCAAGCGCTTATAGATAATGGGTTTAACGTTATAGCCGTAGTTACAAATAAAGATAAGCCTGTTGGTAGAAAACAAATTTTAACTGCGCCACCCGTTAAAAGTTTAGCCTTGCAAAAGGGTATACCCGTTTATCAGTACGACAAAATTAGAATTGAGGGCGTGCAAGACCTTAAAAAACTTAATCCCGACATAATGGTTACTTGCGCCTTTGGGCAAATTTTGTCAGAAGAAATTTTAGATATACCAAAGTTTGGAGTGCTAAATATTCACGCTTCTTTGCTTCCTAAGTATAGGGGCGCTTCGCCAATTCATTACGCATTATTAAACGGTGAAAAAGTTACCGGAATAACCGTTATGAAAACTGAAATTGGCATTGACACGGGTGATATTTTATTGCAAAAAGAGTTGCATATAAATGATGGTGAAACCTGTGGTGAATTATTTGATAGACTTTCGGACTTGGGCAGTAATTGTATCATAGAAGCGTTAAATATGGTGAAAACTGGTAGTGCCGTTTACGTTTCTCAAGACAGTGAAAACGCAACCATAACCAAAATTATTAAAAAACAGGACGCTTTGATTGACTGGTCAAAAACAGCAGAAGAAGTAGTTAATCAAATTAGAGCTTTTAACCCCGCACCCGTAGCGTTTACTATTGCTAATGGTGTGCCGTTTAAGATTTATTCTGCCGAAGTTTCATCTATTGATGGTAATTTTAAAGCAGGGCAAGTAGTTTGTGCTGATAAAAATACCCTTACCGTTGGTTGCGGAAAGGGTGCTGTGAATTTATTAAAAGTTCAAAAATCGGGCGGTAAACCCGTGTTAATAAAAGAATTCTTATTAGGTAATTCGTTTGATAACGGATTCACGTTTGGTAAATGATAAATTATTTTTACGATTCTTATTGTATTCTAAATAAGGTTTATAGTGAAAAATCCTTTGTTAAGCAAGCAATTTCTTCAACCTTTATTGAAGAAAAAAACCGTGCTTTAACTATTAAAACCGTTTACGGTGTATTAGACAACGACATTGAGTTTTCATACAATATTAAATATTTAGCAACTCAAACGCCTAAACTTGCTATTAGGACTATTCTGAAAATTGCTATGTACGCTATAAAGTACTTAGAGAAAAAAGAATACGCAGTAGTAAAAAACGCAGTTGAGCTTGTAAAAAAACTCGGTAAAGGTGGGGCGAGCGGTTTCGTTAACGCTTTTTTGCGTAAATTTATTGATACTAAAATACCTTTGCCTAACGATATAGCACATATGTTATCTGTAAAATATTCCTATCCATTATTTGGCGTTAACGAACTTATAAAAACGTATGGTACTGAGCGAACTGAAAGCATAATTAGTGCAAAAAACGGCAAAAATACCGTGGTTTTTTACGATATTGACGGTGAAAAATACTTGCTTGACCGAAACGTTAAATTTTCAAAAACCCCATTTAACAACGTTTTTTTAGTTGAAAACTTTGTTAGGAACGAAGGTTTTGACAAGGGCTATTATACCTTTCAAGCGTTAGGTTCGGTTGCTATATGCGACGGCGTTACGGCTTGCGATAGAGTTTTAGACTGTTGTTCTGCTCCTGGTGGGAAAAGCATTAGACTTTCTTATAAATGTAAAGAAGTTACGTCTTGGGATATACACGCACATCGTGTTGAACTTATTGAAAGTTACAAAACACGTATGGGTAGAAACAACGTTATGACTTCTGTGCAAGACTCAAAAGCGTTTAACGAACGTTACGTGGGTTATTTTGACGCCGTGCTATGCGATGCACCATGTAGTGGGCTTGGCGTTGTCAACGATAACCCTGATATTAAACTTAATAGGGTTGAAGAAGATATAAAATCACTTTGTGTAGAACAGATTGAAATATTAAAAAACGTATCTAAATACGTTAAGTTAGGTGGTTATTTGTATTATTCAACTTGTTCCGTTTTGGATAGAGAAAACGTTGAAATAGTAAGGGAATTTTTAAGCGTTAACGATAAATTTGAAATTGAAAATGCTTCAAGTCCTTTGCCGTATGAAAACAAGGCTGGAACTTTGCAATTTTTACCCGACGTTTCGGGTGGGCTTGGTTTTTATTTTGCAAAATTAAAGAGAGTGAAATAATTTGAAAACTTGTTTGATGAATTTCAGTTTAGATGAACTGAAACAAATTTTATTTGGTATTGGTGAAAAGCCGTTTAGGGCGTCGCAAATTCTTAAATCTTTACATAGTGGTTTACGATTTTCGCAAATGACCGACCTTTCAAAAGATTTAAGGGAAAGGTTATCTGGCGAGTATTGTGACCAACCCGTAAAAATAGTGCAGTCTGTAAAGTCTGTAGACGGAACTGAAAAGTTTTTATTTAAATTGCAAGACGATAATTTGATTGAAAGCGTTTTAATGCACTATAAATACGGTTACACCATTTGCATTTCAACGCAAGTTGGTTGCCGTATGGGGTGTGCCTTTTGTGCGTCCGGTTTAGACGGTCTTATTAGAAATCTTTTGCCGTGTGAAATGCTTGGGCAAATAGTAGCCGTTAACAAGTATTTAGGCGGTGGTATTGCCGATAAACGTAAAATTATTAACGTGGTTTTAATGGGAAGTGGCGAACCGCTTGATAATTACCATAATACCGTTAGTTTTTTGCGTTTGGTTTCGCAAAAGGGTGGAATAAATATTAGCCCAAGGAATATTAGCCTTTCAACGTCCGGCTTAGTTCCCCAAATGTATAAGCTTGCTGAAGAAGGTATTGATATTAATTTAACGGTATCGCTTCATCTTCCTTTTGATGATGAGCGTCAAAAAATTATGCCCGTTGCAAAAGCCTATTCTATAAAACAAATTATAGACGCTTGTGAAAATTACTTTAATAAAACCGGGCGCAGATATATTTTTGAATACGTGCTAATTTCGGGTAATAACGATACAAAAAGGCACGCAGATAAATTGATTGAACTTTTTACGGGTAAACCGTGTCATATAAATCTAATAAGGCTTAACGAAGTTAAAGAAAACGACTTAAAATCTGTTACCGATAAAGACGCTTATAGATTTTTAGGGTTACTTGAAAAAGGTGGACTTTCCGCAACGCTTAGACGACGTATGGGCGCTGATATTGACGGCGCTTGCGGTCAACTTCGCAGAAGATATATTGATGAAATAAACAATAATAAGGAGAATATACAAAATGAACAAAATTAAAATTGCACCGTCTATGCTTTCAGCCGATTTTTCTAAACTTGGCGAAGACCTAAAAATGATTACCGAAGCCGGCGCTGACGTTATTCACTTAGACGTTATGGACGGTAACTTTGTTAAGAACATATCTTTCGGACCAAACGTTATTAAAGATATTAGAAAATGCTCTAAAGCAGTTTTTGATACACATTTAATGATTTTAAATCCTTGGAACTACGTTGAACGTTTTGCTCAGGCTGGTGCTGATATAATTACCGTTCACCACGAAGCGTGTGGCGATAGGTTAAAGGAAACCTTGTCGCAAATCAAGTCGCTTGGTGTTAAATGCGGTGCGGTTATTAATCCAGACACGCCTGTAAGCGTTTTAGAGCCTGTTATCGATATGTGCGATATGGTTTTATTGATGAGTGTTTTCCCAGGGTTTGGTGGTCAAAAGTTTATTGAATACGTTCTTCCAAAGGTTGAACAAACGGCTGAACTTATTCGCAAAACGGGTAAACAAATTGACCTTGAAATTGACGGTGGTATAACGTTAGAAAACGTTAAATCTTGTAAAGATGCCGGCGCAAACGTTATAGTTGCGGGAAGCACGGTATTCAATGCGCCAGATAAAGCTTTAATTATTAAACAGCTAAGGGAAATTTAATTTTAAGTACATATTCTTAAATTAAATCATATATTATTATAGAGGTGAAACATGAGATTTTGTTGTTTTAAGCCACCTATGATAATTAGAAAGTTTTTAAAATTATTTTTTCCTACAAACCAAAGCAAAGATTAAAAAAACCCGTGCATTGCACGGGTTTTTGTTTATGCGTTAAATATTAAATTTGCACTAATGTTTCTCTAATAAAACCGTTTTTATTAAAGAAGGCGTTAAGAGTTTCAAATGTTTTTGGAACGTCTGAGTATTTGCAGGTAGCAATATCTAAGTGTGAAAGTGAAATAGCTTTATTCGCAAGCAGGTTAATTGCCGTAGTGGTGTTGCCGAAGCCGTTATTTACACACACGATATTAGACTGCTTTTTAATAGCCTTAACAAAGGAAACCGAACTTGTATTATAATAAACACCCGTGAAGATTACGGTAGCGTTATAGGCAACCAAAGTGAAAATTTTTGATGCCGTTATATTGGAATCGGTAATATAGGCAACCTTTTCAGCCATTCTGCCACCGGTTATATTTGAAACTTCTTTAATCCAGTTATCTTTGGCGTCAAGCACGTAATAAATGCCGGAATCTTTAGCAGTTTGAGCGTCTTTAGTGCCAGTGGAAAGATAAATAGGCACAGCTTGATAATAAATAAGTAGTTGACTTAATATGTTTGAAAGACTGCTCCCGCCGGTAACTACAACGTAATCGCCTTTTTGGACTTTCAACTTATCAATCATTGATATAGCAAGGGATAGGTGCTGAACGAACAATGCGTCAAAATCTGAAACGCTTTCTGGAAGCAAAAATAACTTATCCGTATTAACGCAAGCAAAGTTTGCTAAAAAACCGTTAAAGTCTTCACCGGCAAGACGTAGGTCTGAACATTGAGTTTGTTCACCGTTCTTACAGTTGTAACATTCGTAACATTGGCTATACGGCTCAATATAAACACGCTTGCCTTTTTCTAAACCGAAAAAGTTGGGCGACGCTTCAGATATTAAGCCAATACCTGAACTGCCTAAATATACGTCCTTGGTTTCAATTTCACCCTTAAACCTTAACAAATCGGCAAGTGTGATAAGTGCTTTAGTTACTTTAACCTTGCAAGATTGACTATCCGTACAAGTTTCAATGCACTCTTCTTCGACGATTGATAAAGGACTTAGTGATTTGTAGCCTTTCATAAAAAACCCCTTTTTCACAAATGAAAAATCATATACATTATATTACAAGTCCAAAAAAAATGCAACTGTTTTGTAATAATAGATATTTAGCAAAAGTTTTTAGAAAATTTCTATAAATATGCCGTTTATTAGTTGACTAAAAAATAAAAATATAATATAATTACCAAGTAAATTCAGTTTGAGAGGTGTAATATGAAACAACAAATCCATCCCGATTATCATGAGGTTACTGTTGTTTGCGCTTGCGGTGAAACTTTCAAAACCGGTTCAACTAAAAAAGCTGACGTTATAAAGGTTGATATTTGCAGTAAATGTCATCCTTACTTTACCGGTAAGCAAAAATTGGTAGATACTGGTGGCCGTGTAGACAAGTTCAACAAGAGATATAACAAGGCAAAATAAGGGACTTACTTTCGGCTTTAAGCGTTTTATACACTTAAAGCCGTTTTTTTAAAGTAAAATGAGTAAAAACACTAATCCAAAAACCAAAAAAGTGTCAATTGGTGGCCAAGCCGTTATGGAAGGCGTTATGATGCGTGGGGAAAGCTCAATGGCTATCGCCGTTCGTGATAGTGACGGTGTTATTAGGTTAGAGACCAAAAAGGTTAAACCTGCTTCCGAACGCAACTTTTTTTTAAGGCTTCCTATAATTCGTGGCGTATATTCGTTTATTCAATCTATGGTTGACGGCGTTGGGATTTTAATGCGTTCAGCCGACGTTTACGGCGAGGGCGAACCGTCTAAATTTGAAAAATGGGTGGCAAACAAGTTAAAAGTAAACGTTATGAGTATCGTAACGACTTTTGCTATGGTTTTAGCGCTTTGTTTGGCTGTGTTTTTGTTTATATTTTTACCACAAGCAGGTAGGAAGCTTATTGAAGATATTTTTTCAACAAAGTTTTCGCCTTGGATAAAGAATTTAATCGAAGGGCTATTAAAAATAACGGTATTCGTGTGTTATATTTTGCTTTGCAGTCTTATTAAAGACGTTAAGCGTACGTTTATGTATCACGGTGCCGAGCATAAAACTATTTCATGCTATGAAAGTGGCTTAGAACTTAGCGTTCAAAACGCCAAAAAGTGTTCAAGGGTGCACGATAGGTGTGGTACGACGTTTATCGTCTTTGTTATGATTATAAGCATAATTTGTTTTGCTGTCTTTGAAAGTTTAGTTGGCGTTGAAATTGATAAGTTTTTAAGAATAGGCTGTAAAATTTTAATGTTACCGCTCGTTGCAGGGCTCTCTTATGAACTTCTTAAAGGATTGGCAAAAACAAATTGTTTTATTTTTTATCCGTTTAAGTTGCCAGGTCTTTTGTTGCAAAGGCTTACTACTAAAGAGCCAGATGATAAAATGCTTGAAGTTGCTATTTGTGCTTTCAATACCGTTATGGAAATGGACGCAGACCCAACTATTAAGGAAGTTAAGTTTGAGATGCCTATTTCTCGCAAACAATTAACTGAAAAGGTTATTGATATTCTTAGCAAAAACGATGTTAATGAAAGGTCGGAAGCAGAGTGGATTGTATCAATTTGCTTGGGCGTTAAGCGTAGCCAAGTTTACACGGAAGACTATGTCAGCATTGAAAAGCAAAGGCAGATTCATAAGGTTGTTAACGAGCGTATAACGGGCAGACCACTTTGGTATTGCTTAGGCGACACTGAGTTTTACGGTTACAAAATCAAGGTGGATGAAAGGTGTTTGATTCCAAGACCTGAAACGGAACTTTTAGCAGAAGAAGTAATTAAAAACTGCAACGTAAATACTACCGTTTTAGACCTTTGCACGGGTAGTGGTGCAATAGCCATTGCCGTTAAAAAGGAAAGTGGTGCTATAGTTACGGCTATTGATGTTAGTAAATACGCTTTAGATATTGCTAATGAAAATGCCAACTTAAATAGCGCTGAAATAGAATTTATAGAAAGTGACTTGTTTGAAGGTGTTTCTGAAGGGGTGAATCGTAAATTCGATATTATAGTATCAAACCCGCCATATATTAAGAGTGAAGAAATATCTTCGCTTCAAAACGAAGTAAAAAATTTTGAACCGATGAACGCACTTGACGGTGGAAAAGACGGTTTAGATTTTTATAGAATAATTTGTAAAAACGCTAAAAATCACCTAAACGATAATGGCATATTGCTTTTAGAGTGCGGGTATAATCAAGCACAAGAAATTGCAAAAATGCTTGATGGGTTTAAAAAAATAGAGATTATAAAAGATTACGAAAATATTGACAGAATTATTAAGGCGGTGCTTTGATGTTTAAAAAACTTGACAAGATGTTAGAACGTTACGAAAAACTAAATGAGTTAGTTTCAGATAGTGACGTTATTTCAAGAATAGACGAGTGGAGAAGTTACACGAAAGAACTTGCTGACATTTCTGAGACTGTTGAAGCATATACCGAATATAAAAAGGTTACGGCAGAACAAGAACAATTAAAAAAGGACCTTGTTACTGAAACTGACCCAGAAATGAAAGCCCTTATGGAAGAAGAAATTCAACTATGCAAGGATAAAATTCAAGAGTTATCAACCAATTTAAGAATATTACTGCTTCCTAAAGACCCAGACGACGATAAGAACGTAATTATGGAAATTAGGGCGGGTGCCGGTGGCGAAGAAGCAAGTTTGTTTGCTTACGAACTTTACAGGATGTACGTTAAATTTGCCGAAAAGAATCGTTGGAAGGCTGAAGAAATTGATAACAGTTCAACTGAACTCGGCGGTATTAAAGAAGTTATTTTTTCAATATCCGGAAAGGAAACTTATAGTAAATTAAAATATGAAAGTGGCGTTCACAGGGTACAACGTGTTCCCGAAACTGAGTCTCAAGGTCGTGTTCACACTTCAACGGTTACCGTTGCGGTTCTGCCCGAGGCTACCGACGTTGAAATTCATATTGATGAAAAGGATTTGAAAATTGACACCTTAAGAAGTAGTGGCGCAGGTGGTCAACACGTTAATAAGACCGAATCTTGTATTCGTATGACGCACTTGCCAACGGGTATAGTGGTTCTTTGTCAAGACGAACGTTCACAAACCAAAAATCGTGAAAAGGCGATGAAGGTTTTAAAAAGCCGTTTATACGATTATTATCAGTCGCAAGCTGATAAAGAGTACGCCGATAATAGACGTAGTCAAGTTGGCACGGGTGACCGTTCGGAACGTATTAGAACTTACAACTTTCCGCAAGGTAGAGTTACCGACCATAGAATTGGTTTAACCTTGCACTCTATCGATTCTTTCTTAATGGGCGATATCGAAGAAATGACCGAAGCATTGGCTATAGCTGACAGAGAAGCAAAACTTTCTGCCGGATTTGATGAAGAATAAACAAAGGAGACGATTATGGTATCTAAAAGAGTAGGCGATATAAGTCCTTCATTAACGTTGGAAATTACCGCAAAAGCAAAAAAGATGAAAGCAGAAGGCATTTCAGTTATCGGTTTTGGTGCGGGTGAACCCGACTTTAACACCCCAGATTATATTATTAACTCGGCTAAAAAAGCGCTTGACGTAGGTTTTACTAAATATACGCCTGCGGCAGGTATGCCCGAACTTAAAAAGGCAGTTTGCAATAAGTTTTTAAAAGACAATAATCTTGTTTACAAACCCGAGCAAATCGTAATTTCATCAGGTGCAAAGAGTTCGCTTTATCACGCAATTTGCGCTTTAGTAAACGAAGGGGACGAAGTAATTTTGCCGTCGCCTTATTGGCTTACGTACCCTGAACTTATTAAACTTGCCGGTGGCAAGGTTGTTTTAATAAAGGCAAACGGCGTTAACGGATATAAAATTACCGCTTCACAACTTGAAGAGTCTATTACTGATAAAACTAAATGCTTAATTTTAAACTCTCCAAACAATCCTACGGGTGCTGTTTATTCCGAAGAAGAAATCAAGTCTATTGCAAATGTTTGTGAAAAACACGGTATTTACGTTATTTCTGATGAAATTTATGAAAAATTAGTGTACTCTGATGAAAAACATTATTCTATTGCAAGTGTTAGCGATTATATGAAAGAACATACCATTATTATAAACGGTATGAGTAAGAGTTACGCTATGACTGGTTGGAGAATTGGTTACTTAGCAGCGCCCGTTGACTTGGCTAAAGCTATTTCAAGTATGCAAAGTCACACTACGAGCAACGCTTGTTCAATTTCTCAATACGCTTCAGTTGAAGCGTTAGAATCTCCTGAAGGCGATAAATTTATTGCTGAAATGCAACAAATTTTTGATTCAAGACGCAAATATATGGTTAAATTCTTAAAAGAAATTGACGGCATAGTTTGTGTTGAGCCTAAGGGTGCGTTCTACGTGTTCGTGGACGTATCTGCGCTATACGGCAAGTCGTACGACGGTAAAGTAATTAACGGCTCTTTAGATTTTGCAGACTGTGCCTTAAAAGCGGGTGTAGCACTTATCCCATGTATCGCTTTTGGCGACGATAATTGTATTAGACTTTCCTACGCAATTTCAATTGAAGATATTAAGGAAGGCTTAACTAGATTAAAAGATTTTATTGGTAAACTACAATGATAGAAAAAAACAACAAGACAAATTTATTGGAAGAAAAAATTTACTCATACAAACTACAAGACGTAAGTGAACCACAACTTTTTAGGGACGTTTTTGAATACACAAGCGTTCCAAAGGTTATTTTTAACTCAAGGTTCGTTCCGATGGACATGCCTGAAAATATTTGGATTACTGACACTACGTTCCGTGACGGTCAGCAATCTACCTCTCCGTTTACAGTTGAACAAATAGTGCATTTGTTCAAGCTTATGTCTAAACTCGGCGGTAAAAAGGGTATTATTAGACAATCTGAATTTTTCTTATATTCAGAAAAGGATAGGGCCGCAGCAAGGGCTTGTATGGACTTAGGTCTTGAATTCCCCGAAGTTACCAGTTGGATTAGAGCTAATAAAAAGGACTTTCAACTCGCTAAAGAAATGGGTGTTAAGGAAACGGGTATTTTAGTAAGCTGTTCAGACTACCATATTTTTAAGAAAATGAACTTGACTCGTGCACAAGCATTAGATAAGTATTTAGGCAGTGTAAAAGATGCATTAAGTGCGGGAATTAAGCCACGTTGTCACTTTGAAGATATTACTAGGGCAGACTTCTACGGTTTTGTAGTTCCGTTTGCAAACGAACTAATGAAGCTTTCAAAAGAAAGTGGAATTCCTATTAAAATTAGAGCGTGTGACACTATGGGTTACGGCGTAACCTATCAAGGCTCTTCGCTTCCAAGAAGTGTTCAAGGTATTATTTACGGCTTAAGGGCTAATTCCGAAGTACCCAGTGAACTTTTAGAGTGGCACGGTCATAACGACTTTTATAAAGTTGTCGTTAACGCTTCAACCGCTTGGTTATACGGTTGTTCTGCCGTTAACTGTTCACTATTGGGTATTGGTGAAAGAACGGGTAACTGCCCCTTAGAAGCTATGGCTATTGAATACGCTTCGTTAAAAGGCACGGACGACGGTATGGACTTTACGGCTATAACTGAAATTGCCGATTATTTTGAAAAGGAAATTGGTTACGTTATTCCACCAAGAACACCTTTCGTTGGTAGAAGTTTTAACTCTACCAGAGCGGGCATTCACGCTGACGGTATGCTTAAAGATGAAGAAATTTATAATATATTTGATACCAATAAGCTTCTTAATAGACCTATGCACGTTTCAATTAACAACGCAAGTGGCCTTGCCGGCATTGCTTACTGGATTAACGAATATTACGAATTGCCTGCCGAACATAAGATTGACAAGAGCCACCCCGTAGTTGCTAAAATCAAGGACATTATTGATAAAGATTATGCAAACGGGCGTTGCACGGTATTCGGTGATGAAGAACTTGATAATATTTTACGTAGTTGTGATAAAGAACTTCGTAAAAAATTATTGATTCACAGACAATAATTTTTAAAAAAGTATTGTATTTTGATACTTTTTGTTATAGAATATATACAAGATAATTAAATCTCGGGAGGATTTATAATGAAGATTTTTTACGGACCTAAAGGAACAGGCAAAACACAGGCAATTATCGAGTGCGCTAACAAGGCGCTTGACGAGGCAAAGGGGCATATTATTTTCGTAACCGATTCTAAAAAGAATTCGATTGACCTTGCTTACCAAATTAGATTTGTTGACGTAACGTCTTTTAATATTAAGGGTGCTTGTGGCTTCAGAGGTTTTATTAAAGGCATAGTTGCTGCTAACGGCGATAATGAGTATATTTTTGTTGACGGTGTATCAAGAATTACTGAACAGCCATTGGCTGAATTAGGCGACTTGTTTGAAGCAATGGAAGATTTAGAAAAAGATTTTGGCGTTAAGTTCGTTCTTACTTGCAGTGCAAATAAGGAAGAATTGCCCGAATTTATATTAAAGCACGTTGATTAGTTGCTTTTTAATGGCTAAATAGTGTAAAATAATAGTCGGAAAGTATTTTCCGACTATTACTGATTTTATGGAGTAATTTATGAAGTTTTTAAGTACAAGGGGCGGTCAAACGGTAAATAATGCCGCACAGGCGATTACGCTTGGATTAGCATGTGACGGTGGTTTATTCGTTCCAGAATTCTTCCCAAATTTATATGGCAAATTAGGTGAAATGCTTGATATGGATTACTATCAAAGGGCGTGTACGGTAATTCACTCTTACTTAGAAGAATACGATTATATCGCACTCTTGCAAGCGTGCAAAAACGCTTACGATAAATTTGACGATAGTGAGCCTGCGCCACTTGTTAAACTGGATGATAATACTTTCGTTATGGAACTTTTCCACGGGCCGACGTTTGCTTTTAAAGACGTTGCTTTAACGTTACTTCCGTATTTGCTTCGTACAGGTGCGGATATTTGTGAAAAGAAAGAGAAGATTTTAATTTTAGTTGCAACCAGCGGTGATACGGGTAAGGCTGCTTTGGAAGGTTTCAAAGACCAAAAGGGCATTTCTATTATAGTTTTTTATCCAAGCGAAGGCGTTAGTGATATGCAAAAAGCACAAATGCAAACGCAGGAAGGTGCTAACGTTAAAGTTGTTGGTATTGAAGGCAATTTTGACGACTGCCAAACCGCTGTTAAAAACATATTTTCGGATAAAGAATTTGCTAACAAACTCTTAGGGCAAAACGTTGTTTTATCTAGTGCAAATTCTATCAATTTCGGCAGACTTGTTCCACAAATTTCTTATTATTTTTCAGCCTACTGCGACCTAGTTAATAGTGGTGATATAAGTCTTGGCGATAAAGTTGATTTCGTTGTACCTACGGGTAACTTTGGTAATATATTAGCAGGCTATTATGCAAAAAAGATGGGGCTTCCGATTGGCAAATTGGTTTGCGCTTCGAACAACAACAACGTGTTGACGGATTTTTTCTGTGATGGTACTTACGACGTTAATAGAAAATTCTTCAAAACAATGTCACCTTCAATGGACATTTTAATTTCAAGCAACTTAGAAAGACTTATCTTTGAATTGTCTAATCGTGATGCTAATAAAACTGCGCAAAAAATGCAAGAATTAAAATCAAAGGGTAAATACACAATTGATAAGACGGAAAAGGCGACGTTGGATGCCGAATATTTTGCAGGCTATTGCACTGAAGAAGACTGTTCTGACACAATTTGCGACGTTTTTGAAGAATTTGATTATACCGCCGACCCACATACAGCCGTTGCGCTTAAAGTTTATTTTGATTATCAAATTAAGTCAAATACTAAAAATAAGACTGTAATTTTATCTACGGCAAGTCCTTTTAAGTTTGCTAGTGACGTTTTGGCGTCTCTTACAGGTAAAGGTGTTAATGACGCATTTAAGGCTTGCAAAATTTTATCTACGCAAACGGCGCTTGAAGTTCCTGAGCAAATTTCAGGTTTAGAAAACAAGCAAAGACGTTTTACTGACGTTATAGATAAATCACAAGCGCAAAAAGCCGTTTTTGATTTTGCGAAAGAATAATTCAAGGTATTTTTAAGAGAGTTAATATAAAATGGATGATAAGAAGATATTATTTAGCGCTATTCAACCAAGTGGTATCCTAACTATTGGTAACTACTTGGGTGCATTAAAGAATTTTAGAAAACTTCAAGACGATTACAATGGTATTTTTGCATTAGCAGATTTGCACACCTTAACCGTCAAACAAGACCCCGCAGTTTTAAGAAAAAACACTTACGAACTTGCGGCAACTTATCTTGCTTGCGGTATTGACGTTGACAAATCTATTATGTTTGCACAATCACACGTTTCTGCACATGCAGAACTTGCTTGGATTTTAAATACTATGTGTTATCCGGGTGAACTTTCAAGGATGACGCAGTTTAAGGATAAAAGTCGTAAGCATGAGGATAATATTAACATGGGCTTAATGGATTATCCAGTGTTGATGGCGGCAGATATCTTGCTTTATCAAACCGAACTCGTTCCCGTTGGCGCTGACCAAAAGCAACACTTAGAACTAGCAAGGGATTTAGCCATAAGATTTAATAATAAATATAGTGAAACTTTTAAAGTGCCTGAGGGGTATATAAGTAAGTCCACTGCAAGAATTATGAGTTTAGGCGACCCCGAAAGAAAGATGAGTAAGTCTGACGCTAACGTAAACGCCTTTATTTCTATGGATGATGACCCGGACACGATTATTCGTAAGTTTAAGCGTGCCGTTACTGATAGCGATAATAAAATCGTTTATTCGCCCGATAAACCAGGTATTTCAAACCTGCTTAGCATTTATTGCGCATTTACTGATAAGACTTTTGAGCAAGCAGAAGCAGAGTTTGACGGTAAGGGATACGGTGACTTTAAGTTAGCTGTTGGTACTGCCGTTGCCGACGTTATCGAGCCAATTAGACAGGAAAAGAATAAGATTTTAGCAAATAAGGACTACATTGACGACGTTTTGAAAGCCGGTGCTGAAAGAGCTGAAAGATTGGCTTATAAAACGTTATCAAAAGTATATAAAAAGGTTGGACTTGTTCCAAGAAAAAGGTAAAAAATGTTCGGATACGTTAAAACCGATTTTCCCAATACTTACGTAAAAGACGTGATTTTATATAAAGCTATGTACTGTGGTTTGTGTAAAAGCATAGGAAAGTGTTGCGGTCAAAAGGGTAGGTTGCTTCTTAGTTACGACCTAACTTTTTTATCGGTGTTGCTTCATAACGTATTGGGTGTTGACGTAAGCGTAAATAAAGAGCATTGTGTTATACATCCGCTTACAAAAAGACCGATAGCAAAACCAACTAAACTGTCGCAAGAAGTCGGTGCGCTTAACGTCATTTTGGCTTATTATAAACTCTGCGACGACGTTATTGACAATAATAAAGGTAGGTTAAAGCGAGCTACTTTTAAAAGTTCGTATAAAAATGCAAAAAAGAAATACCCCATTTTAGACCAAATAGTTGCTAAACACTTTAACAAACTACTTGAACTTGAAAAGCAAAATTGCGATAGTATTGATATTTGTGCAGACCCTTTTGGCTTAATGATTGAAGATATTGTAAGGTATTTTGTTCCTGATTGCCAACAAGAACTATGTGAATTATCGTACGATTTAGGCAAATGGATTTACCTAATTGACGCTTTAGACGATTTTGATAAAGATTTAAAAAAGAAGAACTTTAACGTTTTTGTTAATTCTTACAAGGACGTTTATACAAAGGCCGAACTTGTTAAGGTAAAAGCTTTTGATATTGCAAGTTTGTTTGGTGGCTTAATAAATAGACTTAGTGAAAATTGTAAAAAAATT
The DNA here is from genome assembly GCA_045542055.1 of Christensenellaceae bacterium. GTDB lineage: Bacteria > Bacillota > Clostridia > Christensenellales > Borkfalkiaceae > UBA1259. Next base: position 34,329 of record JAZQKH010000044.1, read on the forward strand.
AATTTTAAATTTAACCATGATTTGATTGAAAACGTTTTAATTTTGGGTTTAAAGGTGCAAACTAAAAACGTTATGGAGAATAAGAAATGCGAGAATACTACAAAATTTTAGGCATTAGTGATGATTCAACCGACCAAGAAGTAGAGTTGGCGTATAAAAAATTAAAAAATAAATATTCATCCGAACGCTTTTGTGAGGGCGAAGTTGGTAATCTTGCCGCTAAAAACCTAACTAAGGTTGAGAACGCTTATAGTGAGATAATGAACTATCGTAAACAGTTTAGTAGCCAAAGTTCTTCTTCTGAAATGATTGAAAAAGTTGAAGAACTAATCAAACAAGGCAACCTTTCGGGCGCACAAAATTTACTTGATGAATTTTCTGAAAGAGACGCTGAGTGGCATTATTTGCAATCGGTTGTTTTTTATAAGAAAAATTGGTATAATGAAAGCCGTAAGCAATTAGAAATTGCGTGTGATATGGATAAGCGAAATTCCAAGTATTCTAATGCGCTTGAAAAGTTAAAACAGAATATGGAAAATAATGAACGTAGGTTTAACGAAAGCAGAAACTACGGTCAAGATGCTAATCCTGAAACCAATCGTCAAATGGGTGGTACAAACGATTGTTTTACTTTCTGTGCGACTTGGTGTTGTATGGATATGCTTTGTAGTATTTGTTGCCACTAATGAAAAGCAAGGTAATATCAATTTCCGCCATTGCAAGTGCACTCGTGGCTATAAGCCTTACGGTAGGCTGTTACGTTGAAGTCGTTGAAATAGTTTCATTAGTAGTTTCATCGGTCTTCGTTATTTTGCCGTTGTATTATAAATCCTTTAAGGGAAGCGTTTTGTGTTTTTTGGCTGGTGGATTAGTTGCACTACTTTGTAGTTTGCCAACCTTAGCGTTTTCTATTGTGTTACCGGCATACGCAGGCTTTTTTGGGCTTTATCCCATAATTAAACACGTGTTTTTGGAAAAGCGTGTTTCAAACGTTTTGCAAGTAATGTTAGGGCTTACGTGGTGCGTGCTTGCGTGTTTTGGTGTTTATTTTTTATATACTGCCGTGATTGGCTTAACCTTTGAAGATTTGCCAAAATTTATAACCGATTATATTTTAATATTCGTTGGCTTCTTCGGTGTGGTTTTTTATTTTGTGTTTGATAGATTTATCGTGGCAAGTAAACGATTTTTGGATTTTTATTTAAAAAAGATAATCAAATAGTATGCTTAAAAAGAATCAAGAACTTATTTCTACCGTGGTAGGCACGGGCAATAATTGTGAAGGTGTTATTAAGGACGAGAATAGCGTAATTTTCGTCCCTTTTTGTTTGCCTAATGAAAAGGTTAAAGTTAAGATATTAAAAGTAGATAAAAAGTGCGCCTTTGGAAAGGTTATAGAAGTGCTTAATCCTTCAGAGAATCGTACAATGCCACAATGTTCGGTTTTTGGTAAGTGTGGTGGCTGTCAAATGCAACACGTTAAATATGCCGAACAGTTAAGATTTAAAAAACAAGCAGTAAAAGACGCTTTTTCAAAAATAGCGTTTATCGATGCAAACGTTTTAGACGTTGTTTCGGGTGCAAAACAATTTAGATATAGAAATAAATTGCAATTACCAGTTGCTCAAACTAAAAATGGTTTGGAGATTGGCTTCTACGCTGAAAATTCACATAGGGTAATTGACGTTAACGACTGCCTTATTAACCCTGAGTGGACGAAAACTATTATTTCTGTTCTAAAAGAATATATGTTGAAAAACAATCTAAAAGGTTACGACAACATATTACATAAAGGCGATATTAGGGAAATTACTGTAAGGGAAGTAGACGGTAATCTTATAATTGTTTTAGTTTGCCTTCAAAATAAGTTAACTAACGTTAATAATTTTATTGACCTTCTTAATAAATCGTTGAATAATAATTTTTCGGTTTATTTAAACGTAAATAATAGCAAATCAAACGTTATTTACGGCGAAAAGTTTAATTTGATTTACGGAAGTGGTCAATATTCAACGAAGATGCTAGGGATTAAACACGATATGGGCGTTCAAAGTTTTATGCAAGTTAATTCTGACGTGTGCAAGCTGCTTTATTCTAAGGTTGTGGATAGCATAGAATATTCTAAAACTCCTACGGTAATTGACGCTTACAGTGGTGCGGGGCTAATGACTGCACTGCTAGCAAAAAAAGCAAATAGAGTTTTTGGTATTGAAATTATACCCGAAGCCGTTGTACTTGCAAATAATCTAATGGCTCAAAACGGGCTATCCGATAAAGTAACTAATTTACTTGGGAAATGTGAAGATATCTTGCCCGAATTAGTTGAAAAACAATCTGAGTTGGGTGACGTGTGCGTAGTTTTAGACCCACCAAGAAAGGGTTGCGATATTAACGTTATTCAAGCGTTATTAAAAAGTAAAGTTTCAAAAATAATATACGTTTCATGCAAGCCACAAACATTGGCAAGGGACGTTGGCTTATTAATTGGCACTTTAGTTCAAAAAGATGATAGAATAATCAAAACGGAAAACGTTGATGGTGTATATAAACTAGAAAGTGTTACGCCTTATGATATGTTTCCAAACACCAAACATATTGAAAACGTTGCTATATTATCACGAAGATAAAACTAAACCTTTTGCTTTATGGCAAAAGGTTTTTTTATGAATATATGCGATAAAAATTAAATATAATTTATAAATAAAATTAAAGGGATAATTTATGGTTATATTTAATAAAAGAAGCCTTATTATTACAAGTGTTTTAGTTGCGACTGTTTTTGCTTTTATTTTGTGCGTTGGCGGACTTATCAAAACTAATAAAAAAGTCACCCACGCTTCTAAATCATTTACAATTGTTCTTGACGCTGGGCACGGGGGAATCGACGGCGGTGTTTCAGGAATAAATACTAAGGTAAAAGAATCTGAATTAAATCTTAAAGTAGTAAAAAAACTGGAAAATCTTTTTACGGATGCAGGTTTTAACGTTGTTCTTACAAGAACAACCGATGCAGGATTGTATGGGTTAGCCGTTGGTAATTTAAAGCGAAAAGATATGCAAAAACGCAAGGAAATTATAGAAAAAGCCAAGCCTGATGCGGTAATAAGTATACATATGAATAAGTACAGTGTATCATCAAGGCGTGGCGCACAAGTTTTCTTTGATGAAGAAAACGAAAATGGTAAGTTATTAGCAAATTATCTGCAAAAGTCGTTTAATGAAATGCCGGAAGCTTCGAGGACTTGCGACGCATTAAAGGGCGAATATTATATATTAAATTGCACCAAATTTACGTCAGTTATATGTGAGTGCGGTTTTTTATCTAATCCTGACGACGAAGCTTTGCTTATAACTGACGAGTACCAAGAAAAAGTCTCATACGCTATTTTTAAGGGGGTAATAAATTATTTGTCGAAAATTAACTAGTTTTTATAAATTATGTGTTTTTTTATTCTATACTTTTTATTGAAATTTATCGGCGTTTATAGTATAATAATAAAAAACCATTTAAATGGGGTATTTTGTGTTTAGGTTTGGTGAAAAGATGGACTGCAAAAAGGCTAATAATCTTAGTCCTGTAGTTCTTGCTTTTGTTGGCGATGCCGTCTATACTTTATTCGTTCGTGAACGGTTAACTTTTTTTAGTGATTGCAAAACTGGCGAGCTTAATAAACTTGCCACTAAGGAAGTTAAAGCAACTTCTCAAGCGCAGTTTGCAAGTGATATTTTGCCAATTTTAACCGAACAAGAGTTAGCGGTTTACAAGCGTGGTAGGAACGCCAAAAAACCAACAAAAGCCAAACACGCTTCAATTACCGAATATAATGCCTCAACGGGCTTAGAAGCCTTACTTGGTTACTTGTATTTGATTGGTGATTACGATAGATTAAATTTTATATTAAATAAAGGATTAACAAATGAAAATTGAAGGTAGGAATTCGGTTTACGAACTGCTAAAGACCGATAAAGAAATTGATAAAATTTTAGTTCAAAAAGACCTAAGAGACGATGCCAGCAAAAGACTTATAAATATTATCCGTTCAAGAAATATTAAACTACAAGTTGTAGATAAATACGTTATTGAAAAGGAAAGTGACAGTAAGCGTAGCCAAGGCTTTATTGCGTACGTTTCTGAATACGAATACTTTGAAGTTGAAGATATTTTAGATTCTTGCAAGGATAAGGGCGGTTTTATTATTATTTTAAATGAAATTTTAGACCCACATAACCTAGGCAGTATTATAAGGGTTTGTGAGTGTGCTGGTGTTGACGGACTTATAATAGGTAAAGACAGAAGTGCTAGCGTAAACGATACTGTTATGCGAATTTCTGCAGGTGCGTTAAATCACGTAAAAGTGGCACGTGTTACCAATATAAATAACACTATTGACAAGTTAAAAGATAACGGCTTTTGGGTATACGGTGCTGAACTCGGTGGCGAAAATATTTATAAAAGCAACCTAACGGGTAAAATTTGCCTTGTAATAGGTGGTGAAGATAGTGGTATTAAGCGTCTAACTAAAGAAAAGTGTGACGGCGTTGTGACTATACCTATGTATGGCAAAGTAAATTCGTTAAACGCTTCAGTTGCGTGTGGTATTGCCGTTTTTGAAGCATTAAGGCAACGCAACGGCTAAATTGTGATACGTGGACTATCTATACTAAAGGGGAAGTAATGGATTATAACTCTTTAACTGATGAAGAATTATGCAATATGGCTCAGCAAAACGACGCTGAAGCAATGCAGGTTTTAATAGAAAGATACAAAAGCACGGTTGCATCCATCTCACGTGCGTATTTTCTCAGTGGTGGCGACGTTGAAGACCTTATTCAAGAAGGTATGATAAGCGTTTTTAAGGCAATTGAAACTTTTAACGGTAACGTTGAATTTAAGTTTTACGCTTATAAGTGTATTAAAAACGCTATTTTTTCGGCGATTAAGCGATATAAAAGTATTAAAAACACTCCGCTTGATAACTATATTTCTCTTTCAGGTATTAACGATAACGACGTCGACAAATCGGTTTTTTTTGCCAATGACGAGTTTAGTCCCGAAGAAACTCTTATTAATAAAGAAGCAGTCAGTGAATTAAAAAACAAACTTTTTTCAGTTTTAACAAAACAGCAAAAAGAAGTTTTAACGTTATATTTGCAGGGTTTTTCTTATAAGCAAATTGCTGAAAAGGTTAATAAAAACGTTAAATGGGTTGATAATACAATTCAAAGGATAAAAAAGAAGCTATCAGCGACCTTGTCGGTTGCTGAATAATGGTGATTTTATGAGTAATTATTTAGCTTTATATAGAAGATATCGTCCAAGCACATTTGATGGTTTAATTGGGCAAGAGCATATTGTTCAAACCCTTGTTAACCAAATTAAAAGTAATCGGCTTGGTCACGCTTATTTGTTTACCGGTACAAGGGGTACAGGTAAAACTTCAGTTGCAAAAATATTTGCTAAGGCTATCAACTGTTTAAGTCCTGTAAACGGCTCGCCGTGCGGTAAGTGCGACGTTTGTAAGTCACTTAGTGACTCATCTAATATTGATATTATTGAAATCGACGCTGCTTCCAATAACGGTGTTAACGAAATTAGGGATATTAGAGAAAAAGTTCAATATCCACCTGTGTCTTGTCGTAAAAAAGTTTATATAGTCGATGAAGTTCATATGTTAACTGGGGCGGCCTTTAACGCACTATTAAAAACTCTTGAAGAACCACCAACACACGCCGTTTTTATTCTTGCAACAACTGAAGTTCATAAAATACCTGCTACTATTTTGTCACGTTGTATGAGATTTGATTTTAGATTAGTTTCAACCGATAAAATTGCTCAACTTATTTGCAGTATTTATGATAGCGAAGGGAAAAAATACGATAATGACGCAATCTATGCTATTGCAAAGGCGGGCGAAGGCAGTGTGCGTGACGCTCTTTCAATTGCTGATATTTGTATATCTTGTGGCACGGATAAACTTACTTATGATGACGTTACTAAGGCGCTAGGTGTGTCAGATTTTGATACCCTAAACAATTTTGCAACTGCTCTCTTATCGGGCGACGTCGGGGCGGTGCTTGATTATATTGATAATCTTTGTGATTTAGGCAAGAGTATAGGTGTTTTAATTAAAGATTTAAGTTCTTATTTAAGAGATTTAATTATAATAAAAAATAGTAAAAACGCTTTTAAACTACTTGCGTTGCCAGATAGTAATTTTGTAAAGTTACAACAAATTGCTAACATTACTTCGTCTGAACGTTTAATTAGGGCAATCCAAATTTTTTCTGATGCAGAAAATGATTTAAGGTACACTAATCATCCAAGAATTATTTTTGAAACGGCTGCGATAAAGTGTTGTCAACCCGAAACGGATTACAACATAGACTCGCTTTTAGCAAGAGTCAAGACGCTTGAAGATTCCATTGCAAATAGCCACTCCTATAGTAAAACGACTTCCGTTATTGAAGTGCCAAAGGTTATAAATCAAGTTAACGAAGCACCTGTTAACCTTTCAATTTCAAGCGTAACAATAGAAGAATTAAAAGGCAAGCTTCTATCCGGATTAAGAAATCTTGGCAGAGAAATGCTGTGGAACTTATTGCAAGACGTTAAATTGGAAGTTAATGGCAACGTTTTAAGTCTTGTTTTTGAAAAAGAAGGTGACTACGACGTTGTTAATAGAGATGATAGCAAGCAGATAATAACAAAAGCTTTAGATTCTTTTAACGCTTTTCAACTTGAAGTAGTTTTATCAGATAAGAATAGAAAATTATCCGAAATAGATTTAGCAACCGAACGTATGAAAAAAATATTCGGTGCTGACATTGTTATAGATAAATAGTAAGGAGATTTAGATATGAGTTACAAAGGTGGTTTTGGTGGCGGTTTCGGCGGTGGCTTTGGTGGCAACCAAATGCAAAATCTTATGAGACAAGCCCAAAAAATGCAAGAAGATATGAAAAAGGCTCAAGAAGAGCTTGAAGAAACTGAAATCGAATCAACCAGTGGTAGTGGTCTTGTTAAGGTCACTATGACTGCAAAAAAGGTTGTTACTGCAATTGAGATTAAGCCAGAGGCAGTTGATTTGGACGACCTTACCATGCTTGAAGATTTAATCGTTGCCGCACTTAATGCTGGATACGAAGAAGCCGACCAAGTTTATAACGAAAAAATGGGTGCTTTTGGCAATTTAGGGTTATAATGAAAGTTTATATTGAACCGATAGGAAGACTGATAAACGAGTTTTCAAAACTTCCAGGCGTTGGCGCCAAGACTGCCCAAAGATTTGCTTATAAAATAGTAAATATGACAAGGGATGAAGCAAAATCATTTGCCGATGCTATACTTAACGTAAAAGACAACGTCCATTATTGCAAGGTTTGCGGAAATTTTTCTGAGGGCGATATATGTGACGTTTGTAAAAATCGTAGTGGCGATGTTATTTGTGTTGTTAAAGAGCCAAAAGACGTTATCGCAATAGAGCGATTAAATGAGTTTAACGGTGTATATCACGTTTTGCACGGCACAATTTCACCACTTGATGGAATTGGCCCTAACGATATCAACGTTAAAGGTTTGTTAGAAAGAATTTCTAAGGGCGGTGTTAACGAGGTTATTATGGCAACCAACCCTGACGTTGAGGGGGAGGCAACTGCCATGTATATATCCAATTTAATTAAGCCTTTAGGGATTAAGGTCAGTAGGCTTGCACACGGTATACCTATTGGCACAGACCTTGAATATGCAGACGAAGTTAGCCTTGCAAGGGCATTAGTGGATAGAAAAACCATATAAGAAGGTATTTAATGAATATTTCTGTTTTAGGTTGTGGAAGATGGGGTTCGTTTATTGCTTGGTATTTATCTTGCCAAAAGCATAACGTCTGCATGTGGGGAAGAAATGACAGTAAGTCTTTTTTAACCTTGAAAAATGACAAAAAGAACGAATACGTATCGTTAAAACCTGAAATCCACCTTACTTCTGACCTGAAGTTTGCCATTGATGTTGCCGACGTAATAATTATTTCAATTAGTTCGCAAGGGCTTCGTTCTTTTATGGGCGAACTGTCGCAGTATAACTTAACCGATAAAAAGTTTATATTGTGCATGAAGGGTTTAGAAACCGACACAGGTAAAAGACTTACTGAAATACTTATTGATTTTGGAATTAATAAAAATAATATTGCAATTTGGGTAGGGCCGGGACATATACAGTCTTTTGTTCAAAACAAACCAAGTTGCATGTTGATTGACTCTTATAATCCAGACTTAACCAAATTTTTTGCAGATAATTTTAGAAGCGACCTAATTCGCTTTTACTATGGTGACGATATTATTGGCAGTGAAATCGGCGCTGCCGCTAAAAACGTTATAGGTATCGCTGCAGGTATGCTTGAAGGTGGTGGTTATACTTCATTAAAAGGACCACTTATGGCAAGGGGGACTAGTGAAGTTGCTAGATTAATTAAGAAACTTGGCGGAAGCGAACACTCTGCTTACGGTCTTTGCCACTTAGGTGACTATGAAACTACGTTGTTCTCTGATTATTCACACAATAAGAAATTTGGGGAACTTTTTGTAAAGGGGCAGAAGTTTGATAAATTAGCAGAAGGCGTTCAAACGGCAAAGGCAATGAAGTTGTTAGGGGAAAGATATAACGTAGATTTGCCTATAACCAATGCAGTATGTTCTATAATAGTAGATGGTGCCGAGCCTATGCAGGCATTTTTGAAAGTGTTTACACGAAGCACTAGAAAAGAATTTATGTAATAAAAAAACCACCTTTACGGTGGTTTTTATTAATATTTTTTTGCTATGGATAATACTTTTTGTTTAATGTCGTTTCTAAGTTTATTTGGTTCTAATACTTCAACGCCGTCGCCGTAGCTAATTATTTTTGATATTAATCCGTTGTCGTAGGGGAGTTTTGCTTGGGCAATAAATTCATCTTTAATTTTAGTAACGTTTTCAATGCCTAGCCATTCTTCAACGTCAGATAAAACGTTTTTGTCAACTTTCATAACAACCGTTTCGGCAACAGTTGTATTGTCCCAAAAATTAAGGGGAATTTCATCTTCGCTTATTACACGTCTACTAAACTTTTCATTTAGTATAGTGGCGTGTTCAATTCGACCCGTTTTGAAAAACCTAAAACTATTACGCAAATGGCAGTAAGCATAACAGTACCATAGACCTTGCTTAAATATGATTAAATGGGGTTCTATCTTTCTTTCAGAAACTTCACCGTTTCTGTCGTGATATTTGATGTTAAGCAATGAATTCTGCTCGATGGACTTTTGTATAACGGCAATTTTAGTTTTATATCCAACCGTATCGCCCCATGGACCAGCGTCTATTATAAGATTACCGCTTTGGACGTTAAGTTGATTAAACTCGTTTTTAGCGGCTGATTTCAACTTGGTTATTGCTGAACTAAGTATCTTACTTGGAACGTTCTTTTCAAAGGTTGTTAGGGTATTAATCGTTTGTTCAAATTCGGTTGGAGTCATAAATGTAGAAGAAATTCGATAAGTATCAACTATTGAGATACCACCGTTTTTACCCCTTGTGCTATAAAGTGGAACACCTGCATATTCTAAAGCTTCTACGTAACGATAAATACTGCGTAGACTTACTTCGTATTTTTCAGATAAATATGACGCCTTAACTTTCCTTTTAGACAAAAGTTCAAATAATATGCCAAGCATTATTTCAAATTTCATAATTAAAATTTCTCCTTTATACATATTTTAATGTATTAAATAAGAAAAGTCAATTATTTTTCTTAATATGACAAGTGTGTGTCATAATAATATGTTAATTTATAGGTGTAAAAGGAGAAAAGTTATGAATACTATAATAAATTTGCTAAAGAAAAGAAACTTTGTAAAATGTATAACAGTAACAGGAAAAAATAGGGAATATAAAAAAGCCGATATAAGCAAATTGCAAATCGGCAAGAGAGAAAATTTTATTTGTCACACTAGAAATATAACTTGTTTATCAAATTATTTTTCTTGTGTTAAGTCGGAGGCCAAGCGGTCTTGGAAGACAATGTCATAAATCAACT
>JAZQKH010000045.1:0-46264 GCA_045542055.1 Christensenellaceae bacterium
GTTAAAAGCGTTTCATACATCTTTTCGCCGTGACGAATACCTATAACCTTAATGTTAGATTTATCGCCACCAAATAGTTCACAAACGGCTTCGGCTTGAGTTTTAATGGTACAAGCGGGCGCTTTTTGAACTAAAATATCACCACTTTCGCCGTGTTCAAATGCAAATAGAACAAGGTCAACCGCTTCATCTAAACTCATTATAAAACGAGTCATAGTTTCATCAGTTATAGTAATGGGCTTGCCTTGGCGGATTTGCTCTATCCAAAGTGGAATAACTGAGCCACGGCTACACATTACGTTACCGTAACGAGTGCAACATATTTTGGTTTTTTCGGGTGCAACCGTACGTGACTTAGCCACGATAACCTTCTCCATCATTGCCTTAGACGTACCCATTGCGTTTACGGGGTATGCCGCCTTGTCGGTTGATAAACAAACGATGTTTTTAACGCCCGCTTCTATTGCAGCGGTAAGAACGTTTTCAGTGCCTATCACGTTGGTTTTTACTGCTTCAATAGGGAAAAACTCGCAAGAAGGAACTTGCTTTAATGCTGCGGCGTGGAATATGTAGTCAACCCCGTGCATGGCGTTTTTAACGCTTGCAATATCACGAACGTCGCCTATATAAAAAGTAATTTTATCGGCAACTTCAGGCATCTTAGCTTGAAACTCGTGACGCATGTCGTCTTGTTTTTTCTCATCACGAGAAAAAATTCTAATCTCACCAATATCAGTTTTTAAGAACCTGTTAAGCACGGCGTTACCAAAACTGCCCGTACCACCTGTTATTAATAGCGTTTTCCCATTAAATAAACTCATTGTAATTCTCCTAACCATTTTTCTTTTTTCTATTTTTTATATAGTACAATAACTTTTTTGTTTCTTTTATATTTATCGTAAACTGCACCACTACAAAAAGGGATACAACAAGAAGCGTTATCCATACAGCATGCAGAATAAATTCAGTGTAGCTGTTAATAAACGGAACTAATGGTTTAACAAAAAAAACAACCAAGACAAACAAACAAAGGTTAGTTAAGATAATACCAAAAGTTTTCCATGAACTTCTTTTTAAAATACGCTTATTTGCGTAAATATTTATATCAATAGTTCGATACAACATTGCGATGATTGTACCAAACAATACCCCGTATAAGCCACCAATTTCTCCCCATAAATGCTTGCAAAATACAACGGCAACTATTGACACAACCATATTTAATACAACTTCCACTACGGCACGCCACTGAGTTTCTTTAAAGTGTCCCGCAACCTCGATTGTTTTCATCATTGCTTGTCTCCCAACTGTTAAAATCTCTATAGAAATATATAGCCAAGGCAATGTAGGAATAATATAGTTTAGGTCCATACTTGCAGTATACAGTTTCAAAAACGGCAAGATAAGTAAGTAAGTTACGACATATAATGCGAAAGCCACAGAAGAATATAACACGTTAAAAGTATCTACCACCTGCTTATACTCAGCATGTTCTTCATCACCATTATTCATTTTGCGTCCAAAAATAAAACTGGTACTGTCACTCATTGAGGCAATAATTGTCGTAATCATATTAATTACCAGTTTGTAAATGGTATAAATACTAACAATTTCCAAGTTACACATAAACGTTAAGATTAAAACGTCTATGTTTTGGAATACTAACGATGAAATACGATGAATCAATACTGAATTCTTTTGTTTCATGCCTTCATAATTAGGCTCTGTTTTAAAAGACAACCACGGATATTTCTTTTTTGCAATGAGGTAGTATACGAATGTTACACCAATATTTATTGAAAAATGGCATAATTGCAAGAATATTATGTTAATTCCTTTGGTTATTAAAACAATTTTCGCTATCGACGTAAGCACATACGTTACCGTCGATAAAATAGATACAACGTACTCGTCCCCTTCAGCACTAATTAGTAATTTTAATTTCGCAAGATAGAAAAAATTAACGCCGTTTAAAGAACCAGCGACGACTATGTAAGCCACAACTTCAATAAACGCCATCGATTCAACCGATACTACCAAAGAATAGATTACGGCAATTACTACTAAAAGCCCAAAATAAATTACTCCAATTTTATTATAATATTTTGAGGTTGCTGATAAATACGAATTAATCGTTGTTCTATCCTTAGATGCTACAGGTTTATACAACGATTGCAGTGTTGCAGCACCTATTCCAGATTCTAAAAGCGTGGTGTAAGTAAAAATTTGTTGCACAGATGATTGCAAACCGTTGAGTTCCGAACCATAACTTGTGATAAACAATAAAGGTAGAACTATACCGAACACCATAGTAATTATTTTATATGCTAAAGAAAAAACTAAGTTCAGAATACTTTTCTTTTTTACAGACAACATCACTCAATAGCCTCCAAAAATTGTCGGTATGCCTTGTCATTTAGATATTCGTAGTTTAAGCAATTGGCAACCAATTGTTCACGCATCCGCTCATCTAAAATCAATTTCGAAATCGCTTGGTATAACGGTTCTTCTCCTTGACCTACTATCAATCCACTAACACCATCTGCTATCAATTCCTTTAATGCGGGGTATTCACACGCCACAACGGGCTTACCCAAAATCAAACTCTCCACAACAACCAACCCAAAAGATTCAGACTTTGATGGTAATACTGTAAAATCTGATTGAGCAATATACGGATATGGATTTTTCTTAGCACCACAAAACTTTAATACGTCTAAAACATCTAAATCTTTTGCCTGTTGCACACATTGTTCATAATCGGGCCCATCCCCCACTATGTACCACTCAAAATTACTAACACATGCATCCTTTAACCTTCTGCAAACAGTCGGAATTCGATTTATGGATTTATGTTTGTTTTCAATTCTTGAAACCGTAACAATATTGACTTTATTCCTATCAAATGTAAGCGAGTCTGCTCTAGCCTGTTGCTTTATATATTCGACATCTATCATATTATATATTGTTGAGGCATTGCATGATAACTCTGGATATTCATATAAAAAACCTTCTTTAACAGCATCAGAAACATAAGCTATTTTTGAAAAAAGCTTCATATGTTTTTGCCAAGAATCAATTTTCCCCATGCCTTTAAGTTCACCATGAACAAACCCGATTTTTCGTTTTGCCTCAACTTTATTCAGCACAAAAGAGTAGCATGGCGCACATTGCCTAAATGCAATGGCAACATCGAAAGAACCAAACTCTGTATATGTCTTAAAAATTATTTTATACCAAAAGCCGGCCCTTACGGCAATCTTTTTGAACACGCCTAATAATACAAGACTTATTTTTTTAACAAAGCCTTTCTTTTTAATATCGTTTTGGCTCAAATTCCAATAACATGACCGTCCAGTTAGTTTACCAATTTTAACACGTTTGTTTAATTTGTCTTTGCATAAATACTTCAAAGATAGATCTAACCAATAAACATCGTTATCTCTCCTAGATAATTCATTGCAAAAATTTATTGCAGCTGTCGTTACCCCACCCATTTCGCTATCAGATGTTACTACCAAAATCTTCAAAACTTTACCCCTTACATAAATCTCTTAAAAGCCCTGCGTAATTTAGATAAACCGTTTGTACCCGCATACTTCTTTACTTGTTTTTCAAAGTTTTTTTCAGTAACCGTTGATAAAAATTGTTCCCTAAAAGGATTTTCCTGAGTCGAACGCAAATAAGCACTATTGTGTTTTATAGCGTTATCAAAACAAACATTACAACTTTTCATATCTTTTTCAAAGCTTTTTACAAAGCTTTTCCCTTTCTTGCTGTGAACAAATATTAGAGTTACTCCTTGGCCATCAAACATCTCAGGGCAATCTTCTTCCACACCCCAAAAATCTCCTAAGGTAACGTCACTTGCACGTGCAATTTGCTTAAACGAGCAATCCAAACACGAGTCGCGCAAATTCAAGTTGCTTAAATAACTTTTGATAAAAACGTCTTGTAAATAATTTTTTCTATAAACGGAGCCATCTATGAACTCTACTTTTAATGCAGCAGTTCCATCAAACTGTTTCTCCCTAAAGACAACCTCGTTTATACTGCTTGCACCGACCAAGTTCTTACGATATATCAAATATTTTTTCCAACTTTTTGGAGACGATACTCCATGACAAATCACATCCTGTGTTAAAAGATTTTCATAATCCTTACCTAAATAAGACTTTAATGCAACAATTTGACAAGGTGTACCAGAAAACAGTACAACTCTTCCTTTGTTTAAAAATTCAAAGGCCTGTTTATAGCAATCCCCAATATCACTTTGAACATATTTACTGCCTAATATTTTGGGAATTTGGTCGCAACTATCCACCAATACATGTTTCACGTTAAAATCTGAATCAAAAGCAGGAGCGAAGACTACCCCTCCTTCTTTTATTATCGCTTCCGCCATAAGAGCAAAAACACCACCTGAAGAAGACCCCTTTCTAATCTTTTCGTTATTGTTTTTACTCGCAAATACCGTAGGAATCTTCCCACTATCTAAAAATTTATTAAGCACTGGGCAAGTTTTTCGACACTTACCACAATTAACACATTTTTCTTTGTCAATTTGTGGATACATAAAACCTTGCGAGTTCTGTCTCATTGTTATCGCTTGAAAAGAACATACGCTACTACACACAGCACAACCAGAACACTGTGTTTGGTCACATATTTCTTCTGCATCTATACTATCGTTATTTTTTACAAATTTTTTTACTGCATCCAGTAGTTGTTGTTTATATTGTGGTAAAATATCTTCGTATCGTTGACGAATTGATTTTTCGTTTTTAATAAGCAACTTAAACGCCTGTAACAGTTCATCTTCCCTATTCATTTCTTTAAAAGGAAGAACATAATTGTTATACGTTCCAAACAAATCCGTTGCAATACCTTTTGATTTAACTGAATAACCGATTGCCAAAGTCGGTATTTTCGTTGAATAGGCCGCAATAGTTGAATGTGTTCGTGCACCAACAAAGTATCGGCATTTAGATATAATGTACTTTAATTGCTCGCAATCGTAATCTTTATTAACCAACGACACTCGTTCACTATTTATTTCCTTATGTAATCTACTTAATATCGGCAAGTCGTGATGTTTGTCATCGGTTATACTGTATACATGTGGAATCAAACAAACCGACATATTCGTTTCTTTTAATATCCATTCAACTAAATGCTTTACATTGTCATAAGATTTTTTATATGGACCATAGCACACACAATCACTTAAGTTGATACCAACCGTATTATTTGTTTGAAATCCCGTAGGTAGCGGAACTTCTTTGCTTTTTAAGAAAAAAGCGGGGTCGCACACCTTCACTATTTTTTCTTTAGGGATGCCACTTCGAATTAAATTTTGAACAGTAATCTCTTCCCTAGCAAAAATATACTCATACTTATGAAGATCTTTGAGTATTTCACCTTTAATTTTATCCTTTTCTATTGAGCAACACCATAAAATATTTTTTATTTTATGCCTTTTAGTGTAATTATTTAAAACCAAACTCATAGTCGGTCTTTGATAGCAATAAGTATCGCCCCCTATGTTCAAACAAAGGTCTTTCGACGACAATTTATCAAATAACGGTTTTTGTATTAAATTAAAACCAGCTAGAGAACGCTTAAAAACTTTTCTAATACCGCCGAAGAACATCCTGTGTAATCTGCTCGGATATGATGCATAGGGAATCATGGATACACCTAATTGCTTTACCATCTGAGCGTTTTGTTCTGGTGCGAATGTTGCTAAATACAATTCTTTATTACCTACAACCTCCACCGTCCCACGCACTATGGCTTCGCAACCTCTATTTAATTTCCCCGTGTCCCCACATAAAAAAATCCTCATTTGCTACCTTCTATCCAATTGTTTTTTATAATTTCTGCTTGACTACAAGGTCCTTCTTTATAAATATCTATGGGGTTAACTCTACCCGTTTTACAAAGCTCTAATAGACGACTTGCTGCCGTTTCAGGATTCCACAATTCTTTTAACGTATAATAGGCTTTTCTCCCAATATCATAACGCAATTCATCATCATTAATTAAAACCTTTAACTTTGAGGTTAAATCTTTTATATCCCCGCATTTAAATATAAAACCATTTACACCTTGTTTAACTAAATAAGCAGATGAGCCAACAGCATGACTAACTATCACCGCACAAGCACTATTCATGGCTTCATTAACAACTGCGCCCCAACCCTCTTGAAAATTACTACCAAAAATATATATGTCCGCTTTATCCATATACCTACGCACTTTATCAGGCGACATAAAAGGAAGGAACGACACATATTCGTTCAAGTTGTTCTTTTGCACATATGCCTGCAAGGTTTTCTTCTGTTCACCATCACCTATAATCGTAAAATGAAAATTGCTTATACCTTGTTTTACCAACAAACGAATAGCTTTGAGCGAATCTATTACTCTTTTTAGTTTAATTAAACGACCTGCATATAAAATTTCTGTTTTAGAATTTTTACTTTTTTCTTTTAAGAGTGCATCAACATCTATCGGGTTTAGCTTTGGAAAGTATCCCCACTTTAGGCATTTTTGCTTGTCAAAACCACACGTTGTTAAATCGTAAGAAGTAAATGCACTTGCTCCTAATATGTAAAATTGCATATCCTTATAGCGTATATAAGTGTCATTAATTCTCTTTTTAGTTTTTGGTATAAATCTCCTCCACACCCCTTTCTTCAATGGTCTTTCGCAAAAACGAAAAGTCAGTTTGTCATTTGACATCCTATGCTTTAAAAACCTAATGGGAGCTGCACCAAATATAACCACATCATATGTTTCTGCAATAAATTTTGCTTGCCGCTCTCCGTTTTCCCCCTCGTATGCACGCATGACAAAAGGAAGCGAATTCATGTCTTCGTAACCCATATTTAATCTTTCAGTATCAATTCTTTCGGTTGCAACAAAAACAAAGTCTATATCCTTTTGTTTAAGGAACTCTTGACACAATGATAACTGGTGGTGATTTAAAAAATTAGAGAAAAAAGCAATTTTCATATTTATTACCTATGCCTTCTTCGGAAAATCTTTGCAATAGTTTTAGGCATTATTCCTAACCCCATCAATATAACCTTCTCTTTAGGTTTTAAGTATCTATTAAAAACGTTTTTCAGTGCATATTTTCTTACGAAGCGTAAAGCAGAACAATAAACATCATTTGTCTTGATAGCCTCCTCTGATGGAATCGCTAATAAAAAGGCCATGTTCTGATATAACGCAAACCTTACTGCATGTTTTTTAAGTTTAGGAAAGTTCTGATTAACATATTCCAAAACCAACAGAGCATTTGCCTGCATGTCTATAAAGGCCTTACCATATCTAGAAGAGATGCTTTTTTCTCGAACATAGTAAAAATAGCCTACTTCACCGACAAACTTTATAGACTCAATCTTTTTTATGAGTTCTACCATAAACAGCAAATCTTCATTTAACTTGTTAACTACAAACCTTGTATTCCCTATAAGCTTTCTAGGAAACAACTTAGTGCAAACACTCACGTCTCCAACATGCAACAACAACTCTTCCAAATACTCTTCTGCTGTTACGTCTTCATTTTTAACGTGCGGGACTTTTGAACAAATTGTTTTTCCAGAATCGAAAGTGCGAACGTACATACAATTTGCTATACTCTTTTCATCGTTTTTTATTCTGTCATAGAGATGAAAATACATATCTTCTGAAATATAATCATCACTATCAACAAAGCCTATATAATCACCCTGCGCCACATCTATCCCAGCATTCCTCGCAGAACTTAATCCACCGTTTTTCTTATGAATCACCTTAACTCTATTATCTATCTTTTTATATGAATCGCAAATTATAGGTGAATTGTCCGTAGCACCGTCATCGACCAAAATTATTTCAAGATTTTTATACTTTTGTTTTAAGATAGAGTCAACGCAACGTTTCAAATATTTTTCAACGTTATAAACTGGTACAATAACACTAATTTTTTTTTCCATTTTCTCACCTTAAATTTTAAAAACCAAAAACCATATACGGAACAAAGCTTGCCTGATTTGTCATCAAGCGATAAACAAATAACGCCAATGCAAGAAAAACAACTAACATTTTTACAAGAGCCCTATCTTTTGAGTCTTTTATCGAGGATATAGCACAAGCAAACGAGGCAAAGGTAAAAATTAGAAAATAATAGCTTGGTCTTTCCGCAACACGAGTAAACAATCTTAAAATCCAGAAAAATGTTGCTATTAAGCCAATATTTATTACACCTTGTATATTCTTTGATATTTTTTTGTTTGATATGGTCAAAATAATCGTGAAAACAGTCATAAGAACAACCAAGAAAGTAAAAACCACACCACCAGCACCCTCTTCAATCTCATAGTCATACTCTAGTTGTTCATTAAACCATTGCTGTATTACATCTAAATATAAAACAGCAATAACCATAACGACAGCATACATGAACACATTGCTAAAAGACAACTTTCTTGGGTAAATGAAGTAAGAAGCGACAAATAAAATGGAACTTTTATGAAAATAAAACCCAAGAATCATCAATAATGCGAATGGTAATAATCTCCTTTCTTTAATAAATCTAAATGAAAACAAACAAATACTAATAGCCAAACACTGTCTTACGCCAGTAAACATAAAAGTATACATCCCCAACGTGCCAAAAAGAAACAAAACAAGAAAATGATTCTCTTCTATTTGTTTCACAAAACTCGTTACAGATAGGAAATAAATACTTGTACAAACAACTTGGTATATCAATGGACTGCGAGTTAAAAGAGTAATCAACTTAACGAATACTATATACCCTTCTTCCATTGATGTTTTAACAAAGATTCTAGACCACGGGGTATTAACCATCTTATTAAAATGTTGGATGTACATACCAGTATCAGCGCCTATATTTTGATTTCTAAACGCAATTAACAAAAACATAGGCAAAGATGCAAGAACAATATATTTATCTCGCAATTTATTACCTTGTTGTTTCCATATTAAACCACTATATGCTTTTCTCGTGTATGCCCCCTCCATAATTAAAGGGAAAATTACGGCTAAAATATACGGTAACATTTTTATCCTTTTTTTTCTAAAACACTTTGATACATGCTTAAATATTCTTTATAACATACGTCTTTGTTATATTTTGCTCTAGCCTGCTCTAACACATATGTGTCAATTTTCCTAAATCCTTGTTTCAGATCGGAAATTACCCCCTCAATATTATTCTCTTTTTCTACTTTTCCACAGCCCTTCAAAATCAATTCTGGGCTACCGCAACTGTCATACGTTAAGACTGGAGTTCCACAACAAATGCTCTCCATATTGACGGTAGGTAAAGTATCGGCGTGCGTCACATTTACAAAAACATCTACCATACTGTAATATTTTGCCAAAACTTCTCTGTCCCTGATAAAATCAACAGGAATTATATTTTTGCTTAAAGCCTTTAATCCCTCTATTTGATTTTCTCTACAACCAATTAGAATTAATTTACGCTCATCTGTTAAAATTTCTAACACAGCGTCAAAAAACGATTTATTTTCCGGTAAAAGCCACTTGTTAGCCATACCCATTATATACATACAATTTCCGTCATACTTTTCTTTTAATTCGTTCTGCTTGTACGGCTTAAATACTTCAATATCAACGCCATTATAAATGCGAGTAATATTAAAATCTTTTAAGATACTCTTCTTGGCTTCTGAACAAATCCAATCACTACAACCAACAATTTGTAGCCTAGGAATTTTAGACAAGTATTTGTACCTATCTCTTAAAACTTTTTTAGACACGTCAAAAAACAAACTCTTTGGTGGGGCTTTCTTTTTTACACAATTACCACAACCTATTGTAAAACGTTGACACCCAACGTCTATATAGTGAAAACATTTGCCAGTAAAATACCAACAATCATGCAGCGTAATTACCGTTGCAATGTCTTTTTTACCTAAATAATTTAATAACAAATTTAGATGGACATAGTTACTATGCAAGTTATGTAAATGCACTATGTCAGGCTTTATCTTTTCAATGTGCTTGATTAATCCTTTAGTAGCATGCCTTGAATAATAGCCTTGTTTACCAAAAAGTCTACAAAACAACGCATGCAACTTCCAATCAATTTTATTACCTATGCGATATCCGTTTTCTGATGCACCCATGCGTGATTGATATGCGTAGAAAGCCTCGTGTCCATTCTTTGATAACATATCAGAAATATCTTTCACTATAATTCCCGTGCTAGCATATCCATAAGTAGCATTGATTTGCAAAACTCTCATAACTCCCCTATAACAAATTATCTATTGCTTGACGAACAATTTTTAAGATGTTTTCTTTTTTATGTTTTTCTAATCCACACTCACATGCTTTTTTTGCATATTCCGCAAGTATTACTTGATTGCTCAAGATATCCCTAAACCTTTCTTCTATTTGTGACTCTGTAGTCGCAATAATTGCCGCTTGGTTCTCTAAAAAATACTGCATGGGGGCAGTATCCATGCAACCAACAGCAAAAATGCTTCTACCACTTGATAAATAGTCTGTAATCTTTGTTGAAAATGATAATCTAGCCGTATTCGCATAAGGGCCATCAACGTCTTCTAAAAACAATAAAATATCTGCTTGCTCTTGAATACGTAACACTTCACTCTGTGGAACGGGTGTGTGTATGGTACAAAAATCACAATCAAGTTGTTTTTTTATTTCTTCTTTTAAAATCGTTTTTGTATAAATATCTATTTGAAAAAAAGTCTTCTCCTTGTTTATCTGTTTAAGTGCCTTTACAACCTTTAGCAAGCTTTTATCTCTACCTATCTGTAAATTGCCCGTATATAAAACTTTAATAGGACTACTAACTTGCCAGTCATGATAAATCACTTCTTTTTTTAAGGGTTTTGTAACAACAGTACAATCAACGTTAAAAAAAGCATCTGCTTCCTTTTTCGTCATATCGGTAATAGCCCAAAAAGCATTCGTATGTTTCGCTAGTTTTTTTAGAGAACGACGTTGGAACATACGAAACAATTTTAAACCAAATCTGTTAGTTTGCTTGTAAGTAAAATTGTCGTCCCAAAAAAAACCTATTGATTTTGCATTAGTTTTATTTTTAACATACCTACAAATTCGGTTAAAATGAATGTAACCTTCCATTGCATAAATAATAACATCAGGATTAAACTCTTCTATAAATGAATCAAGTTCTTTTGTTTTCCACCTGCCAAATTTCCAAACCATTTCACGGGCAAGCAAGCCAAAAAAACCTCTCTTTTTGCCCAATTTTTTATAACGCAAATTATGACGTATCAAATCTTCTGAAACGTTGTTAGTAGACACAGAACGTTCAACACATCTGCCGGTTTTAATACTTCTATTAAAGATACTTTTAATTACCTTGTTCTCTGAAACGACAAAATAATTATTACACGCCAAACTGTCCGGATTTTCATCTCTTAAACAAATATTAGCGACATTATCTGGATTAAATTCACTTACAAGCGTTGACCACGTATCTGACCCCACCCGACTATTCCATGCAGGAATAGATAATACCAATATCTTTTTATCTTCTATCATCTTGTTAGCTTTCCATTAATGAATTTTTATATTGAATTCTATCGTCACCAGGCAAAATTATATTTTGTCCTACAGCTTTTTTGCAGTTCCTCAAGGAATCCACGTATTGCCTAATCGCTAATTCGTAATCATCTCCAAAAACTTGTTTTGGATCTATTATGGTTATATAAAAACCAACGTTCATACTATTGTTATCGTTAGAATAAAAGCGCCCAACATTATTTAAATATGCACTTCCCGACAATAAACCCGCCATTAAATCAATTAACATAGAAAGTCCATACCCTTTAAATCCAGACATCGGCAAAACAAAGCCTTTCATCCCTTCCTCGGGTTCGTTTGTTGGCTTACCCTCTTCGTCAAGCGCCCAACCATCAGGCAACTTCAATCCCCTTTGAGCATATTCCTTGAATTTAGATTTAGCAACTATACTTGTAGCAAAATCGATGATGATAGGTTCTCCGTTAGGCACGGGAATTACAGCAGCAAAAGGATTCGTTCCCAACATTTTTTCGTTACCGCCAAACGGTGCCATTTGAGCAGGACTATTTGACGTAATAAACGCAATATAAGCTGCTTCAGCTGCCTTTAAGGAATAATAGAAAGCAGGTCCAAACGTGTTATTATTTCTTGCAAAAACTGTATAAATCCCCGTTTCCTTGCATTTTTCAATACCGTAATCTAAACAAAACTTCGCCGAAACCGGCCCAAAAGCGTTATCACCATCAATTACCGCAAAGGCCGACGTCTCTTTTATCACAGTTAACTTTGGGGACAAATTATAGCCACCTCTTTTAACTCTATCAATGTGCGAAGGCAAAACAGAGATACCGTGTGTCGTTACACCAAAAACGTCTGCCGTAGCAAAACAATCTGCAACAACTTCAGCATCCTTAAAATTGACGCCACTATCGCATAATCGCTTGACAATCTCTTTATACTCTTCTTGATACAACTTTTTAGATTTATAATCTGACATTTCTTACCTTTTTTAACAATTCTTTTATGCAAAAGAATTTGTTAAGAATATTTTCATATTTTTATTTGTTTTAATCTATTTCCAAAATTTTTTTATAGTCCGCTATAATATGACCAACCATAATGGACTGTTCAAAATACTTTTCAGCACGTTCTCTACCTTTTCTTGCATATCTTTGTCGTCTATCTTCATCAATCATTAACGATCGCATTTCTCTTGCTAATGAAGGACTATTTTGGACGGGGACAAGCTTTCCGGAAATATCATCTTCAACGACTTCTGAAGGTCCAGGGACATCTGTAGTAATAACGGGGACCCCCATTGTCATCGCTTCTTGTAATATATGCCCAAACCCCTCTCGATAAGTCGGATGCACCAAAATATCCATTGAACACAAATATTTTGGAACGTCTTCATGAGGAACCCTACCAGTGACAATTACATCCTCATTATCCTTAATAAATCTTAAATTTTCTTCTGTGGGCGAATAATTCTCATCTAAATCACCCACTAATAAAAGTTTAGCGTTTTCTATTGTTTTAAAAGCTTCTATTAATTCATTTATACCTTTGTCACGATGAATGCGGCCAATATACCCAAAAATAAATTGGTCGTCGGTTTGGTTATGACGAAACCGGATTTCTTTACGATATTCGGCAGCCTTTGAAATATCAAACTCCTTAAAATCCACGCCAATCGTTCCACCAATGCCTATAACCGATATTTTTTCTTCCTTACAGATTCTTTGACTAATGTTAAACATCCTATTTTTAGGACTTTGAGCTCTCACATGGGTGGAATTCGCACAAGTTTTCTTTTCTATAAACTTAAATATCAACCTTTTCAACCCTAAAAAAGTAACGAATCGAATCCCCCATTGACCATAGACCCTAAAGGGAATCTTTGCTTTTTTACTTGCTATTGACGCATAAAAAGCGGCGTTGGGAGTGTGATATTGAACGTAATCAAATTTTTCTGCTTTGAAATATTTAGTTAACTGCTTAATACTTGTAATCGACCCCTTGACACTTATCCCTCTTGGAAAAGGAAAAGATTTAGTATGGATGTAAGGATATTTTTCATTTAATTCTTTCTCATATTCTTCAGGCATATTACATACAACGGTCACGTCTACACCAAGTGTCTTATATTCTTCGAAGATAGGTCTAAACCAGTTATTTATTGAGGTCCAGACAGTTGTAACGATACAAATTCTTTTCATAATTTTCTCCGTTATTTATTCAAACGAGCTACATATAACTCTAAAAAGTCTATCAGCATTTCCATCGCCAACAAAACTATTATGTGGGGTTAGTATAACATTGTCACAATTCCAAAAAGGACTATCCGAACTCAGAGGCTCTTCCTCAAAAACGTCTAACACAGCACCAAACAATTTACCCTTTAGTGCTGGCACTAAAGCACTGCTATCCACTACGGCTCCTCTTGATATATTAACAAGAACAGCACCATGCTTCATCAACTTTAAACGATTTTCGTTAATTAAATGATAGCTTTCTTCAGTAAGTGGAATGGTTAAAACCACAACGTCTGCTTCTTTTAAACTATCATCTAAATTATCTAGGTGATAAATTTTTTCGTAGTTTTCATCTTCTCTTGGATAAAGGTCTACACCTACAACACTACATCCAAAAGCCTTAAAACGCTTAGCACATTCCGTCCCGACGTTACCGCTACCCACAATACAAACATTT
The DNA here is from genome assembly GCA_045542055.1 of Christensenellaceae bacterium. Classification (GTDB taxonomy): domain Bacteria; phylum Bacillota; class Clostridia; order Christensenellales; family Borkfalkiaceae; genus UBA1259. The sequence goes on from JAZQKH010000045.1 coordinate 14,278, forward strand.
TTACCATACAACTCTAAAACACCACGGTGTTTCTTCCACTCGCACACACGTTGGTTTTCATAAAAATATTTTGACTGTTTATATAACTGCAAAACGCCTGCAACAGCAAATTCCGCCATAGGAACGCTATAAACACCACGTGCATTATAAATCTCAATGTTGTGTGCTTTTACGTACGCCATAGGCACTCTATCAAAACCTGCACTTGTCAACTGAATATAACGAAGCGATGTAAACCTTTCAATTGGATGATGCAAAAACAAGCCGTTACAAATTACACCGTCAACTTCTTCATATTTGCAAGGTAAATTTTCTTTTTCATCTTGCATAAATATGACGTTGTGACCCAAAGAACATATTTGATTTAGTTGTTCGTTAGTGCATTTCCATGCTCCCGTTACCAAAATTTTCATTTTATTTACCCGTATTTGCAATAATCTTCTCAACCGCAATTGCCACTTGCCTTTTGTTTTCTTCAAAATCGACTTGGCCGTCTTGACATTTTTTCTCCCAAGCACGAATCTCTTCCATACCTTCTTCAAAGATTTTTCGAACCTCATCTAAATCGGTAACGACTGAAGTGTTGCAAAAACTTCTTGATAAAATTGCACAGGTGGAACCCAATCTATAATGCTCGGCAATAACCCTTTCACTAGGAAGCATTCCCTTACCTAGTGCAGCTATACCACCAAAACCATATGGGATGCCCTTTGCCTTAAATTTGTTGCAAAGTTTTTCAACCGTTCCATCGGTTAAGAGTTCAAACATAAACTTCATGCCATAAGCAAGACTTAAATCGTTCAATCCTATATATATTTGGTCAATGCCCTTAATTTCTAAAATTTGGTCTATGCATTCAACAGCTTCTGGCGTTTCCACAAGTGGAAAAGTCTTTGCCCTACCGTTAACTAATTTCACGAAAGTTTCAACTTCTTTAGTCGTTTTAAAATAAGGCAACATAATAATATCTGCACCGGCTCCCACTATAGCATCTATTTCTTCTTTTGAAGAACAATATTCATCAGTCGCATCGTGAATAGGATTACAACGCACCATAATCTTAGCCTTTGTCACAGCTTCCTTAACGGCACGCACGTCTTCAACTGTATGTTGACTTTGAACAGTATCCATCCCCCCTTGACGAATTGCCTTACCAATATACTCCATATCTATAAAAACTTGGTCAACACCTGATTTTTCAACGATTTTAGCTATTTCAGGGTTGTTTGTTATGTACATTAATCGAAGTGGGTTCTTAGTGTCTTCCGTGATAACAGTAGCACCTATGTTTTCGTTATTAGCATTACTGAACACCTTAAACACCGTCATAAATAATATCTTAAAGTCAAGCCAAAAAGATAAATGCTCAACGTACCATACGTTTAGTTGGATACGTCTATTCCACTCGACTTCCTTTCTACCATTAACCTGCGCCCAACCAGTTAAACCTGGACGAACGTTAAACATTTTTCTTTGTTCTTCCGTGTACTTATCCCATTCCCAAGGATGATAGGTTAGCGGTGGCCGTGGGCCAATAAAACTCATATCACCTTTAAGTATGTTAAAAAACTGTGGCAACTCATCTAAAGAAGTAGCCCTTAAAAACTTTCCAACTTTAGTAACACGTGCATCACCTTTTCCAGAATAAACACCGCCTTCCTGTTGTTCGGCACCCACGCACATAGAACGGAATTTATACATATTAAAAACCTTGCCGTTTTTACCCAAACGTTGTTGCTTAAAAATTACCGGACCTTTAGAGTCAAGTTTCACGGCAATAGCGCAAATAAGCAATACGATAGAAAAAACGAGCAAGGCTATAACAGATACAATAATATCAAAAAATCTTTTTAAAAAATGTCTATACATCATCAAAACCCACGCATTTAAATATCTTCATAATATTATAACATTATATAGGGGCTTGTGTCAATCCCAAATTTTGCTCAAAGGAACAAAAAAGCCATTGTTTTTGTGTGAAAAATGTAAAAAATAATGTATACTATTCACAAGACGACCATTACTTACGTCTAAATTGTAAAAACGACCGAATAGCACATAGTCTATACGGTCGTTTTGTATTAAAATTTATTTATTCGAAGGAAGTTCTACGGGACCAAGGTCGTAACTAAAGTTTACGTAGTAGAACGTGTCGTTCATTACGTAAGAAATGCGTTGCAAAATACCACTACTAAAACAAACTTCAAACATATTGATATTATCTACCAAGCCTGCACCACCCATATAACAAGCACTTTCAGGCACGTAACTGAACTGGTCTTGTGGCAAAATGCTTGCAAAGTTTATTCTTACCTTACCAGCAACTTCGTTATATTCGGCTTCTGAAATAGTAGTTTTTGTAATATCAACGTCAATATCCGTCTTAACTAGGGTGTAACGAACGTATTCACCGTCTTCAAATCCGTAGTAGACGGGGCTTTCCATACCAGTTGACGGGTCTATCGCCCACTTTATAATGGTAGTGCCGTTAACTTCGTAATGCACTCTATCCACACCGTTTTCGTAAGTCAATGCGTATTTGGTTATTTGAGTGTAGTCAAGACTATCGTTCCAAGTAGTAGCGTCGACTTCTTGATTTGGGGGAATAACAGGGCCGTCTGGGATTTCAACCTCGCCACCCTGTATAACGTCTTTGTCACCTTCGGTGCTTCCGCCACCTTCGTTGTCACCACCTACGTTGTCGCCACCAGTTTGACCATTGTTAATTTGGTCTTCAACTAAACCTGAAAATCTTAAATATTCCATCATATGCGGACCAAAATCAGTGGTAAGTTTAGTTAAGGTGTTGCATTCTGCTATAAAACTATCCTTTTCGTTTTTAACGGCAGTCGCAAAGGCATCCATTTCTTCCGTTTCGTACCATAAATACTTACCTTCGGCAGTAAGCTTCATATCACGATATTCACCGGCGTATTCCATAATAAACCTACAATCGATAACATAGCCTAAATCAAAATCGTAAGTAATATCGGCATAGGTATAGCCGTCGGCGTTAAATTGCGGAGTGTATACCATAGATTCAAAATAAAGCTTGTTGTTTTCTTTATCCAAGATAGACTTAATATTCATATGTTGCGTAACGGTTTGGCTATCCAAGGTATAGGTAACGTCAAAACGAGCAATGCCGTTAACGGTTTTATAGCCGGCGTCGTTATATAACAAACTTAAAAGATACATTATGCCAGCAGAGTCTTTTGCGTTAAGCTTAATCTGCTTAATTTGATAATCACTATTAGCTTCGGTCATGCTGTTCGGAAAGGACACCGCAAAGGGCTTGTTGCCACCAGTTTCGGGTGCGTTAACACCTATTTTTTGTAAGGTTTGAACAGCTGCCACCCTATAAACTTCAGCGATTTCTTGGTTGGTCATATCGCCGTCGTCAGCAGGGCTACAAGCGGTAGCTACACAGCAAAACGCCATTAATATTGACGTTAGCAAGAATAAAAACTTCTTCATAAAAAGATACTCCTTTAACTAAAGGTTATATGATTTATTTTATCATTTATCAAAATATATGTCAACGATTATTTATGAATACGTGCAGTTTGCCATCTTACGCCCTTTCGTTAACCTATTTTAAAGTTAAAACATACTTTAATTAGAGAAACTAAAAATTTTTAGGAGTGTGTATGAATCCGTTTAACGAAAAACCAAGAGCCATAAACAAAACACTGCAAAATTGGGAGCAAATGTACCCCAAGCCTTACAACAAACGTGAAGTTGACCCGTACACAAAGTGCCGTATAATTTTAATGAACGGCACTGAGTTTGAAGCCAATTGGTTTTCACACCAACTTGCAAGGCATACGTGCGATAACGAGCTTCGCAGAGAAATTGCGCTTACCCGTGAAGTAGAAAAACAACAACAGTTAAAGATTTCTTTATTAAAACCTAAAGACGAAAGCATTTTAGAACACACCATAGGCTATGAACAGTTGGCAGTAGATTTAACTGCCGAACTTGCTAAAAGGGAAGTTGACTGTTCGGTTAAAACGGCGTTAGATTTTGCTCTTTTAGAAGACTTTGACCACCTATATAGATACGCTAATCTGTTGGAAATGGAACAAGGCGTTTACGCCGAGTGGCTTGTTGGAAGATATACCGAAATAATGCCCGGTAGACCCACCATATCCCACCATAGATACCCCAAAGATAACGTAAGAGAGTGTATTGACGCAAAAAATTCGGACGTTCAAACGGTGCTAAACACTATGATAATAACCGCCGCCGAACAGCAAACGATGAACTATTATATGAACGTTACCAACTTTGCTAAGTCTGACCTTGGCAGACGATTATATCAAGAAATTGCATTAGTAGAAGAAGAACACGTAACCCATTACGAGTCGCTTATGGATGCAAGCGCAAGTTGGTTAGAAATGCTTTTGTGGCACGAATATTGCGAGTGTTATTTGTATTGGTCTTGCTATATGACCGAGACCGACCCGTACGTTAAAAACCTTTGGGAAGAAAACCTTACCTTTGAAATAGCACACTTGCACAAGGCAAACGAACTATTGCAAAAATATGAAGGCAAAACTTGGCAAGAAGTTATCCCTGACGGCGACTTCCCCGCACCTATTTGCCTGCATGAAAATATTAGTTACGTTCGCAAGATTTTAAACGACACCGTGCAGTTTACCACCGACAAAGACTTGTACGTAAAAATTAACGAACTGCCCGCCGATGCCGACTTTTTCAAGTTCCAAAACCTAACCAACCCCACGGTAGATATAGTGCCGTCGCATAACGTAATTGAAACTTCTATTCGCAAAAACGGTATGGACTATCGATTCCAAGTTGCGCCAAACCCCATACCTGAACTAAGAAATAGGCGTGTTGACAACACGAGCGTTGGAAGAAAGCCAAACGCTACCGAAAGCACCAACTTCTTTTGCAACAAGTAATTATCTAACACAAAAATAAAACCAAGATTGACCCGTTTGGTCAATCTTGGTTTTTCCTTTAATTAAAATTTAACAAGCAATCTTTCGTAATCTTCTATCGTTACGTTTTCTAATATTTGAGTAAAGCCCCAATTCGTGTGCAGAGCGTCTGCCAATATTTGTGCAGTCGTTATATGCGTTAACAAACTATTGTGACCGTTTGCACCCACCGTGCCGTCAGCACCGACTTTTGGAATTATAACTTCTTTCAAATAACCTGCTTTCATCACGCCCTTATCGGTAAGTGCGCTTATAGCGTATTTGCCGGCGTTAGAATTGGTGTGCGTCCATATCATATATGCGTTTGGATATAGATTGTGCAGTTTTTGCACCATTGCAACCACTTCGTTTTGGTAAGTTGATTGGTTAAACCCTTCTTGCACCGTATCGTTACCACCGATATTAAAGATAATCACGTCTGGGACCCATTTAGTATGCTCCCAAATAGGCGTGTTTTTAGCACCCGATACGTTATCTGAAGTGGTTATGCCCGTATAGTCAATCACGTCGTAAACCGACTTGCTAGACGGATACGAAACGCCCCAACCACTGTTACCGACGTACTGCACGTCCGCACCGAACATCCTTGCTGTTAGGTAGTTAAAAGAGTGCAAGGCACTGCTGTTTGCCGTGTTTCTGCTAAGACTACCTTTATTATCGTCAGAATACCCGAGCGCACCGTGACCAGAGCCACCCGAAGCGCACACGAACATAAAGCGGAAGTTACCTAAGTCGTAATCCACGTCACGCTTATGGAACTGCCCGTCCGTTTCAAGTGAAATAACTTTGGTTATGGCGTCGTATGGCTCACTCATTTTAAGACATTTTACCGTGTGGCGTTCGTTATCCAAACCGCCAACGATACACACTCTTTGTCGTCCGCCCGTAAGCTTAAATATTCTATCAGCGTACGGAGTTGGCAACACTTCGTCGTCTACCGCAACGTTGTAATATGGTTGGTGTGACTCGCTATTCCCCGAAACCGTGCTGTCAAACTCCACGTAAAGTTCCGTGCCCGTAAACTCCACGGTAAAGCCGGTTGCGGAGTGGTAGAGCGTAACGTTTGCGGGCGAGTCGCCCTCCGCTTGATTAAAAGCGTATCTACCCTCCCATTTAACGAAAGGGGTTTGTGCGATTAAATCTTCACCGGATAAAACTTTTACCCCATCGTTAGTAGGTTTGCAAGCACTAAACGTAACGCAAACCGAAAGAGCGATTGCCAGTGCTAAAATTAGTGAAAATATTTTTTTCATAACCTTTATAATGCGTAATAAATGGTAGTACCGCTACCCGTCATAATGATGAATATTGCACAAATAACCATTGCACCAATCCAAGCCCTACCCGACTTGTTAAAGAAATATCTGTTAAGAAGCGGAAGTGCTGCCATCATAGGAATAATACTAAATAGCATATTTACGAAAAGCCATTGCGGGCCAACGCTACCGGTATAACCGATTACACCCGTAGAGCCGAAGCTTGCGTACTGAATAACGATTATTGCAACCAAGCCTAAAGTGTTGCCTAAAACCGAAATTAGTTGGCTAAGCCATTCCGGCCAGTTGCTTGGACGCATAGAGCAGTTAACCCTTAGCGAGTTAGACATATAGAATATGAAGAAGAACGGCAAATACATAGCCATTGCCAAAATTGCGCTTGGATTAAGCGTAAATCTTGCAGATATGAAGAAGAAACGCATATCAACGTGGAATATTGCATAGCAAAGACCGTCTAACGCAAAGAAGGCAAGTATTAAAATGCCTGCAAGTAAAGGCGTCTTCCAAAAATCACTGCCCTTTAGTTTTAAGGGGTCAAGTTTGCTAACGTACGATTGACGCACGCTTAAAACGTCGCCACTCTTTTTTGCTCTAACGTGGTCTATAATCCACTCTAAGCCCCACGTTAAGAAGAATATAGCCGTACCGATAAGACCGTTCGCCACAGCCCAAATCATAATTGCGTTGGTAAAGCGTTGTGGGAAGAACCACGTTTGCACGCTACCCGAAGCGTCTGGGAACCACTCAACCGACCACTTAACGGCAACCATATAAAGCAAACAAGCAATTACGGCTGAAATTGCAAAAGATACCCAGAAGATAATTCTGCCTTTAATCTTTTGGTCGCCCGTCCTTTCGGGAAGTGGTTTTTTAAGCGAAGCAAACGCACGGGTGTTTAATAGCAATACGAATAACGCCATAATAAACACGAAGCCACCTGCAAGAAGCATGCCACCGCCAAGCTCCTTCCAAAGCCAAGCGTGCTGATTGTCTTTCAAGCCGTTTTGCAAACCGTACTCATCGGTGTTTTCAAACACGTAACCAAAGAAGCCAACCATATGCGTAAGGGTTGCCGAATCGTATGGTTGAAGTGCGTGCAAGCATGATTCGTTATTTATTTGCGCATACGTGCCTGTATACGGATTACCGTAAGAAGCACCTATTTCAACTTCGCTAATAGATTGTTCGCCCGCACGATTTAATTGATAGTTTACTATTTCAACGGCTTCGGGTGCGTAACGCATATCGCCGTTGCCAACTGTAAGCCACCACTCTTCATCGGCAGTAAGAGTTCCGCCGTTATCAAGCTTTGCTTGAATTTCTTGTTTTTTAAGTGCAGTTTCGTTTTGGTATGCACCTTCGTCGTTTTTAGAATAACTTATGCCTACGTTACATTGCGTAGTGGTCCAGTTCCAACCACGTATATAGCCGGTAATGTATACCGCTTGCACACGTGAAGTACCCCTTGTGTCGTTTGCTATTTTACCCTCACGCTCAGCAAGTTTTTGAGCACCGTTGCCACCCGCAGAGTGCCCCGTTGCACCCACACGTGAATAGTCTACCCAATTAAAGTATTCCATACCTTCATCGGTATACATATAATCCATCCAATGGAAAAGCCCGTAGCCTTCTCTCGTAGCCGACTGTGATTCGTAAGACGGTGTCGACTCGCCTTGACCGTACGGGTCAAGACATACTACGCCGTAGCCCCTGCGAACTAATTCGATGCAAAAAGAAGCCTGCGTTTCTTTAGTACGTTGAATACCGGGTGCTACTAAAATAAGTGGAACGGGGTTATCAGCCGAAGCCTTTTTGGGCTTATAAACGTCGGCAACACTAATAGTTGGTTTGCCCGTTGATTCTTGTTTTTGAATAGCACCAGACGTAGCGTCGTTAGTTTGAGAGATATCCACGACTATTTGTTTTAGTTCTATATCAACTCTAAAAAAGTCCGTTTGAATTAGCGAAGCCAAAAAACTGCCCACTAAAACGAGTGCCAAGCCAATACAAAGCGCAGTTTTAGCCCTTTTCCAATTTTTAAACCAATTGGCTATCGCTTTGCCAATTTTACTGAAGAATAATTTTAATTTTTCCATAAATACCTGAATAATTTTCTCAATTTTCATCAAAACGGCGAAAAGAATTTTCGCCGTTTTGTGTTGTTAGTTTAACCTTAATTACGCTTTTGCAGTAGTAAGATATTGATATAATACGATTGCTAAATCCTTGTTAGCACAGCCGTCTAAAACACCAACCTTTCTGCTTGTGTTTTCAAAGTGACCTTCGCCTGCTGCCGTTTTGCCGTAGTCAGCGTCGAACACCAATTCGCCCGTACTGTTGCCACCAATATAAACGTCTACGTTAGCAACTGAGCCGATTGCACTTTGGAAGCCTGCTGCATTAACGCCTTCAATTCTAACCATTTGAACGTTTTTGTTTGGGAACAAGGTTGCAAAGGCTGCTTCAATAGCATCTGCTTCGTCAGCAGTGATATACACTGAAGAGCTTGCTGAAAGGTGAATATAAACTATTAAGTCCGCTTGTTTTTCAACGCATACGGGATACAAGGTTACCTTACCTTCGGTTAAAAGGTCTTTAACGTCTGCATAGCCTACGCTTGAAGCGGTAACTTCGGCTTCGGTAGCACCTTCGGTGGTTGCCCAACCGATAAATTCAAAGCCTGTTTCAGCCGTAACTGTAGGAGCGTTAACCTTAGTGCCTAAAAGTTCGCTTACAGTATCAACTGTGGGTACGCCTGCTACCATAAAGGTAATTTCAGCATTGCCGTTGCCAAGTCCAGTCATCCAGCTATAAAAGTCTAATGCTCTATCGGTATCAGTTAAAAGATATGCGTATCTTTCGGTAAGACCCTCGTAGGTCATATACGCCCTTGCGATATATTCTACACCGCCCGTGTTACTTAAGTTAGCACCACCACCGATAACAACGTCTATATCGCCGTCAGTGTTAACTGCCGAGCCAAAACCTGCTACGCTTAACGAATCGCCTTCATACACTCTAAATTCAACGGCGTAGTCTAAGTCTTGGTCTGCCATCCACGCCTTGAATAATTGTTCTATATCTGCAGTAGCACCTGCAACTATCTTATCAACGTATCTATAGTATACGCCAACGATAAGACCTTCGTTAGGTTGACGTTCTTCCATAACTGCGTAAAGCGAGATGTTGCCGTGTTGGTCTTTAAAGTCGATTACGTCGTAATAAGAAATCGATGCGTTTGCTTCAAACACGATTTCGCCGTTTGCTTCAGTTGCCCAACCAACGAACTTATACCCCTTAACTACGGGGCCTGCAATAGCCTTGCCCGTTTCTGCAACGCTTGCGGTTGCAAACTCACTACCGTCTGCTTTGTAAAGGTTTACGTTAATAGTTTCTTCTGGAAGAATTTGAGTTTCAAATACGAGTTTAATAGTAGTATCGTTAAAATAGAATTTGCTATTACCGTTGATAGTTGCAAGGTTTGCCTCGGCAATTACCATATTATTAGTAGTGCCGTCAAAAGAGCCTGCCGTTACGTCAATAGCCACGTTGCCGTTACCAACAGGAGCAATTATCGTTGCGGGCGTTGGGTTAGTATCAGCGTTGTCGTTTAAGCTCTTGGTGTTTGGGTTAGCAGTAACGTATAAGCTGTTGTTTGCCTTTTCTGCCAAAGCGTACGCCGTAGCACCCGTGCCGTAAGCAAATACGTTTGCAGTAGAATAACAGTTTGCTACCGTGCCGGTAGATTCAAGTTTACCAACTACGCCACCAACGTTAGTTCTGCCACCAACGTAAGTTAAAATATTAGTTGATTGAACTATGCCTTCAACGTAGCAATCAGAGATTGCGCCTGCGTTAAGACCTGCAATACCGCCAACGTTTTCGTCACCGAAAACACGTATTCCAGAGAAGTAGCATTCACTAATCGAAGCGTTTGCCATATTGTAACCTGCAATACCACCAATGTTTACGTTATTAGTGCCTGCAGCGTTAACTGCTTCGCTTTCGTTAGTGAAACGTTGCGCAAGGGCTTTACCGCCGTCGTTTACCGCACACTTAACAACTTGGCCGGCGTTAATACCTACGATTACGCCACCGTAACTGTAGTTGCTGAGTGATTTACCAGTTTCTTTACTGTTATAAGCACCTAAGCAACCACTCGTCGTACAACTTTCGATTTTACCGTAGTTAAGACCAACGATAACGCCACCTGCAATAGACGCTTTAACCACGCCCGTTGTAGATGCTGAAGACGATACCGTACAGTTATAAACGATTGCGTTTGCAAGGTTAGTACCAACCACGCCACCAGCAATACCACGACTGCCGTTGCCGTCAGCAAGAGTATCGTTTAATGCGTTTGCTAAGCCGTTAGAGCCTACCGTACCACTAGTGCTTTCCACAGAAGCGGTAGAACGGATTTTTTCAACCCTACCTGCATTGTAGTCAACTATAGTACCAACGCTATCGTAACTTGAAGTAGAAACTTTACCTGCAACACCAACGTTGTAAACTACGCCTTGCGTACCTACTTTATAGATAGCACCGCAGTTACTGTTTTCTAATACGATGGTTTTACCATTGCCGTTAAACACGCCGTTAAATACGTAACCAGCTTGTTCGCTTCTGCTTGCTTCGATAGTAATACCGTTAAACAAACTGAAATATACGCCGTTACCAACGTTTGCCTTGTTAACTGCGGTAAAGTCTAAAGCGTCGCCTATTAAATAGGGGTTAGCCTCAGTACCTGCACCGCATAAAAGCACGTCTTCAACAACAAAGGCTTGTTCGGTCTTGGTAGTATCCTTAACGCTTACGGTATACTTTCCACCTTGTGGAATAGTTGATGGCGTAAATGTTACTTCAAATTTATCAGCGTCAAACGCCACCGTACCAGTAAGTGTGGTGTCGTTATCAAATTTGTCGGTTATAATAACTTCGTAATCTTCGGCGTTAGAAACCGCTAATTGCGTCCAAACGAGTTTGCTTGTAACCGCTTCGTTTGCCTTTCTAACTTCGGTAACGTGCGCACTGATTACCCTATAACCTGCGTAAAGGGTCATATTGCCGTTTACTATGCCGGTAGTGAAATTCCAAAGAGAACCTTCTTCAAAAGTTTCCGTTGAATACCAGCCTGTAAACAAATAACCAGCATTAGAAAAGGTGGGGTCTGCGGGTTTATTAACACGTCTACCTTTTTGTACCTTTTGCACCTGTCCGTATTGCTCGCCTTCAACCATAAAGGTTACGTTATAAGTTGAAGAAGCGGGTGGGTCGTCGTTTCCACCGCACGCTACAACCGCTAACGATAGCGAGCATAACATACAGATAGTAAGTAAGCCGATTAAAAGTTTTTTAATAGCTTTCATATCTTCCTCCTATCAGCTTGCAGTCTAAAAATCTACAAGCAATATTTTATATTATAATTATAATATACCACTTTAACACTGTCAATACGGATTTTCCAAATTTTGTGCTGTTTTTGACAATTTTTTGCCTTTTTTTTGCATTTTTCAACACTTTTTCTAACAACCATAAGAAGCAAAAAAAGCACTTAAAAAGTGCTTTTTTTGGTAGTTTTTTATTGCGTTTTTCCCTTAAATTATTATATGAATTAAAGCTTATTTCTTTGAATTTTTCCGCTTATAGTTTTGGGAAGTTCATCACGGAAAACAACCACTCTTGGATACTTGTAGGGTGCGGTGTGGTCCTTAACGTATTTTTGAATCTCTTTCTTTAATTCTTCACTTGGCGTAGTGCCCTTGGTCAAAACTATACTTGCCTTAACCACTTGACCACGAACTTCATCTGGAACGGCTGAAACGCCACACTCTAACACGTAAGGAAGTTCCATTATTACCGATTCAATTTCAAACGGTCCAATACGGTAGCCCGAAGATTTGATGACGTCGTCTACACGGCCAACGTACCAAAAATATCCGTCTTCATCACGCCATGCGGTGTCGCCAGTGTGGTATAAGCCGTCGTGCCAAGCGTCGTTAGTTTTTTCGCCGTCACGGTAGTACTCCTTAAACAATCCACAAGGAACGCCTTTATCGGTATGAATAACTATTTCACCTACTTCGCCGGCAGGTAAAGACTTGCCGTCGGGGTCAACTACGTCAACGTCGTATTGTGGGTTTGCCTTGCCCATTGCACCGATTTTAGGCGTAGTGCCGAATAAGTTTGCAATAGCGAGCGTGGTTTCCGTTTGACCGAAGCCTTCCATTATTTCAAGACCGGTTGCTTCCTTAAACTTATTAAACACTTCTGGGTTTAGCGCCTCGCCCGCCGTAGTCATATGGTGAATAGACGATAGGTCGAACTTGGAAAGGTCGCCACGTATTAACATACGAAGCATTGTTGGTGGCGCACAGAAAGTGGTTATGCCGTATTTAGCAAACATTGGCAAGATGTCGTTTTCGTCAAACTTGTCGAAGTCGTAAACGAACACGGCACCTTCACAAAGCCATTGACCGTAAAGTTTGCCCCAAAGTGATTTACCCCAACCGGTATCGGAAATGGTAAGGTGCAACCCGTCACGTTCACAGCAGTGCCAATATTTTGCCGTCACGTAATGCCCCAACGCATACGTGTGTTTATGTGCAGCCATCTTAGGATTACCCGTAGTGCCCGAAGTGAAGAACATTAAAGCAGTTTCATCACCACAAGAAGCGTCTAAAGAACGTTCAAATTTACCAGAGAAAAGTTTATACTCTTTATCGAAGTCTATCCAACCTTCCTTTGCCCCACCAACCATAACGAGTTTTTCAACTTGCGGGCATTTTTTAGCGGCACTTTGGGCATAGGTATAGGTATCGCCGTCGGCAGTGCAAACTATTGCTTTAACACCGGCAGAGTTATATCTGTATTCAAAGTCGTGTTCTTTAAGTTGGTTTGTAGCAGGTATAGCAACTGCACCGAGTTTGTGAAGTGCAACCATACAGAACCAGAATTGATAGTGGCGTTTAAGAACCAGCATAACCTTGTCACCACGCTTAATGCCAAGCGACGTGAAATAGTTTGCAACTTGGTTAGAAGCACGCTTAATATCCTTAAACGTAAAACGGCGTTCAACCTTATTTTTATCTAAGTGTAACATTGCAAGCTTATCGGGGTATTTTTCAGCTATACCGTCTACTATATCAAAGCCGAAGTTAAACGTGTCGGTGTTCTTAAAGTTAATTGCTTGAAGGCGTCCTTCAGAATCTTCGGTTGCATCAACGAATTTTTCACAAACCAAGCTCTCGCTTTTCTTTGCGGACATAACGCTTTTTCTAACGACCGTTTCGGCAGAGTTGTCGCCCGACATTACCACTGCAACGAAAGTACAACTTTTGCCACCTATTGCAATCATACCGTGTGGCAATGAAGAATTATAGTAAATGCTATCGCCTTCTTCTAAAACTTCAACGTGGTCGCCTACCTGAACTTTAAGCATACCACTTAAAACAAGGTCGAATTCTTGACCACTGTGGGTGGTTAAATGAATAGGCTTGTTTTGCTGACTTGCAGAATACTCGTAAGTAACGTAATAAGGCTCTGCTAATTTATCCTTAAATTTTGGTGCTAAATTTGAAATGTCTATGCCGTCTTCTTTGGCGGTTTCTTGACCCTTACCCTTTCTGGTTACCGTATAGGTTGAAAGTTTTGCCGAACTACCTTCCAAAAGGTCAATCATTTCAACACCAAAGACTAACGCACATTTATGTATAAATGAAAAAGGAATATCTTCTTTTCCGCTCTCATAAATAACGTATTGACTCTCTGATACGTTGGTGTTTTCAGCCATCGCAGATACGGAAAAGCCCATAATCTCACGCAACTCCTTAATTCTTGTTGCGACTTCCGATAACTGACTTAAAGTGTTGTTTGTGTTCATGGTGTATTACCTCCTTAAATATTTATAAAATTTTTTTGTTATATTTTGTTATATATAGTTTATAGTTGTGCATATAAAGCAAGGCGTTATTTGTTTGGATGAGATTAACCGTCTGGTTATCGAAGTCAAAACACGATGCAGTAAACGCAGTATTGCGTAGTTTATTCGACGTAAAAAAAACCGCCTCAAGTTTTCACTTTGAGACGGGTAATTAATTACTCGTGGTACCACTCAAATTGTAGATTGCTCTACCACTTTCAGAGTCTATCAACTCCTATGCACTAACGTAGCACCCACGGGAAACGCCTACTTACAAGTTTGTTTTCGGGCTCCGGCTCAGAAGTGATAAGTCGTTAAATCAAACCGTACCGATTCACACCAACCATCGGCTCTCTGAAACGTTTGGTTTTGACCGTCTTCGTCAACGCCTTTAACATATTTTTTTATTATTATATTCTTTTAATGAATTTTTGTCAACGATTTTTTTATAGTCTTTAAAAATTTTTAAAAAAAGAAAAGCACTAAAAAATTAGTGCTTTTCATATTACGTGGTTTGATTATTTCTTCTTGAAGATAGATTTAACCTTGTCAACGATAGTAGCGATTACACCTTTCTTCTTAGCGGGAGCAGTCGCAACGGGTGCAGCTTTTGCGGGAGCGTTCTTCTTTTCTTCATCTTCCTTTTCAACTGCGCCAACAGCCTTTAAGCCCTTGCGTTTGAATTCACGAAGAACGGGTGCTTCTTCATAAGTAATCTTGCCTTCAACCTTCTTGCCGAAGCAACCAGCCTTGAACGAATTGGTCTTTTCGGTGGGTAAACCAAGGGTCATAACGATTTCACTTACGCCGGTCTTCTTATCGTATCTGAAGTATCTTGAAACGTTGTGGTGTTCGTAGTGTTCTTCGGTCTTGCCTTTGCCAACGGGTACGGTAACCTTGAAACGTAAAGATTCCTTCTTGTAGTAGTAAAGTGAATCTTCGTTGAAGTTGATAGCAGAGTTAAGGTCGAATACAACCTTCTTAACGTTCTTGCCATCGATATCCATAGTGTAAAGAGATTGTCTAACGTCAGTAGCGTTAACCTTTTCGTTACGAAGGTAGAACAATTTATCCTTTTCAACAACAGCCCAGTTGATGTTTTGACCAATAAGGTTGTCGCCTTTACCATCTTTACGAACTACACGCAATTCGTTGAAAGCGTTTATGTAATAGAAGTGAGTGGGGGTTTCTTTAACAATCTTCCTAGTTTGGGTGCAAAGAACGATACGTTGTTTGCCGTCCATGCTAACCTTAATTAAAGCACCGTTGTTGCCGTAACCCTTCTTAACGTATAACCAACTGCCGTAAACGCCAAGAACTCTTTCAACGTTTTGCATAATTTCAACACGGTCGGTGCCTTCGAAATTATTGCTGATGAGCGGACGATAGTCTGAGTTGCCGATGGTTAAGTAAATTCTATTCTTGAATACGCCGTAGAAGCTGTATGCGTTGTCTTCAATAAGAACGTCTGAACCGGTGTTCATATCGAATACACGGATATCGATGTTCTTTGCATTGGGTTTCCATAAAGAGTAAACGATTTTCTTATCTCTAACAGTGTGGATTTCACAACCTTCGTTAAGAACACGTTTCTTTTCACCGGTAACAAGGTCGCAAACCATAAGTATGGTGTTGAAATCCTTTTCGGGTTCAAGACTTTCTTGTTTCTTCTTGCCCAATGAGAATTTAGCCTTAGGTTTAGCAATTCTTTCAGCGTAGATGTAGAATACTTCGGTGGTATAGAAATCTGCGATATCAACTAATTCGTCGATAATCTTGTTGCATGCACCGGTAGCAAGGTCGATTGAAATTAAACAGAAGTTGTTAAGAAGCTTGTCTTCATCTTTCTTCTTTTTCTTGAAGTTAGCCATACAACCCTTCTTATCAACGGGGTGTAATTTCTTCTTAACGATGATTTGAGTGTGGTTAACTGCGGTAACAATTTGATATTCGTTGCCGTCTTTATAGTCAGCAGAAGGACCTTTATCAATTGCGGTTTCTTCATGGGTGATTAAGTCGAAGCAGAAGATACCTTGGTTAGCTTTGACATAGTAGAACTTGTTGCCGTAGCAATCAATAACCTTTTCAATACCCCTAATCATAGCCTTGCTTGAAGGAACACCGTCAACTACTTCGTATAATGCTAAAGCAGTAGTGGTTTGGGGTTGGTCGTTAGCAGGTGCTGCATCTTTCTTGCCTTTCTTACCTTTCTTACCTAAATCAGCAATGTTTAAAGTAGGCAATGCGAAAGATTCTTTCTTGTAAATATAGTATTTACCAAAGAAATAGAACATTTCGTTATTGAAATCGAAATATCTGTTGATTTCTTTAATAAATCTAATACTATCTTTATAACCACGAACAGATTCGAATTTTTCTAAAGCGTCTTTTCTTGCAACGCCACCAGCTTTGTAAAGTGAAAGCGCTTCAGCGTAAACTTCTTTAGCGTTGATACCCTTATCAGAAAGAGCTTTAGCAACGGCCTCACCAGCTTTTTCTTGTGCGGCAACGTATTCGGGAAGTTCGTCAATACTATCAATAGCCTTAATGCCTTCGTATGCAGAAGATAACGCTTTCAATTCTTTCTTAATATCAGCAAGTTTAGCAGCGTCTAAAGCGTACTTTTCAGCATACTTAACAGCGTTTTCTAACTTAACGAAAAGAAGTTCTTTGTTAGCAAGTAAGCTTGCAACGATTTTAGAATAATTGTCGAATAAGCCTAATGAATCGGAAGCGTCAACGGGGTCGTATTTGTCGCCCATTTCTTGTGCTAACGCCTTCAAGCCTTCAATCTTCTTGAGAGCGGGAACTGCTAAGCTCTTGAATACCAAGTACCAAGATTGACCGCTTGCACCGTTCTTAACTTTGTTGTTTTCAATAACGTCAGCGATTTCAGCGATTTCAAGTTCGGGTAATTCTTGATAAGCCTTCCAATCGTAAGTATCAAAGAAATTTTCTAAGTATACTACGCCAGATTCAGGATTGTCAAAGCCTACGATTACGGGTGCAAAGCTTGCACCGGTACTTGCTACGGGTTTTTCTCTCGTAACTCTCGCACCACTCTCTAATTCTGAAACGTTAACCATGTTGTCGCAACTGGGACACATTACGCTTGAATCATCTTCAGTGTAAGCAATCCTCGTGCTACAGTTCGGGCATTTGCCCACTTTTAGTTCGCTCATAATAACTCCTCCTAGAACGAAAATAAAAAATTTTTTTATATTTAAATAATCAAGGGTAATCAATTCCGCCGTTTGGTGGTTTACACCTTAAAAGGCGTTTAATTCCTTTGATGATTCCATAAATTAAACCGTATTTTTTTATAGCCATAATCATATAGGTAGAACAGGTCGGTTCAAACCTGCATTTATCCCTTACGTCTAGGGGTGCGACGGCTTTATAAACTAAAACCACGCCTATTGCGAGCCTTTTTACCAAAAAGTAGGTTGCAATCCCAAACAAAACGTAAGCTATCCAATGCTTTAACGAAAGCACGCCGAGAAGATAAAGTCCAAGCGTCCAAATAAGAACGATTATTATTGGTGGCAAAATTGCATAGGTGAATAAATCTATCTTCCTAACTTCTCTTACTTGTGAACTCATTTATTTAAGCATCATACAACGTCTGTTTCTTGATTGAAGTTGCAATTCCCCTTGTTTGATGACCGCCAAAACGTCTTCTTCACTTGCAGAATCAATTTTCATAGAAAGGTCTAAAACGGTGTTTGATAGTTGTTGTTCGATGCCGTCTAAAGACGGGTCGCTCATCGGGTCACTAAATCTAACGTCGTCAACAAATTTTTGAAGAGCACTTCTCACTGCACCGCTTTGCGCCCTTAACAAGCAGTCTTCCAAGTCTGCCGTCAACATTTTTACAAATAAAACCTTTTGTCTAACGTGTTTAGCGTCTTTTGCCATATAATTTGCACCGAACATGAAGTATATTGCAGTAAGCAAATACGCCACGGTGATAATAATTTCCAAAATAATTAAGAATAGAGTTTTTTTAATGGGCAAATACATAAATATAAAGCCCACTACCAAATAAATAATGCCAAAGGTAATAATTAGATAATACGCTATAGGCATATGTACCATTTCTTGAGCCGATTTTTTACAAGACCAAAAATGAAGTATAGTTCCAACCACCAAATTAAACGGTATTGCAAACGACCAAGCAATCCAAAAAACAGTGGTATCCGTTCTACCGTCTGGGATAGTCAAAAAAATCAACGTAGTTATAAGTGCAAGCACGATAAAAAACGATATAAATGGAATAATTCTTGCCTTTTTCATAATTAAATCTTCCTTAAGCTAGTTTATTGCCACAGTTCATACAGAACTTGCTACCAGGTGCACACTTATTGCCACAGTTAGGGCAGAAAACTTGTTGTGCTTGTTGTTGACCACATACGGGACAGAACTTAGACCCTGCCGCAATAGGTGCACCGCAAGCAGTACAAGCAACGTTAGTTTGTGCGGGTTGTTGAACGGGTTGCACGGGTTGTTGTACGGGTTGTGCTTGTTGAACTGGTTGACCGAATTGGTTGCCCATCATTTGACCAACCGCACCGCCTAAAACACCGCCCATGCCTAAGCCCATACCAACGCCCATCATACCGCCAGCCATACCTTGGTTGCCCGCAGCCGTTTCAGCGATGTCGTATCTACGCATATCGTGGTATGAATAGCCAAGCATTTCCATTTTGCGTTTTTCTTGGTCGATATCCTTAATAGCTTCACGAAGGTCTGCCTTGTCTTCTTCAGACATATCGATAGCAGAAACTGCAAAGTGGTTAATTTCTAAACCAATATCATCAACCTTTTGGTTTAAGGTTTTGGTAATATTATCATTGATTTGTGAAAGATAAGAGTTTATTTCAAGAACGCTCTTACCCGCAACGGTAATTTCTTGCGAAATGGTTTCTTTTATGTAAGAAATCATCTCTTTTTTAATAGCACGACGAATATCGTCAACAGTGAACTGTTGCATTTGACCGGCAATTCTTAAAACGAATTTACGAGAGTCTTTAATTCTTAAACCCATTGAGCCGTTAGCCCTAACGCCAACGAACACCTTGTAAACGGGGTCCATAACCGAAATAGGCGCATCCGTACCCCAACCGGTATCTAAAACGCTTACTTTGTTGATAAAGTAAACTTCAATTGGAAGAGGAACTCCCCCGCCGTATAGTTTAGAGAATAAACTTTTGATTATAGGAAGGTTGCCGGTTTTTAAGTTGTGCGAGCCGGCAGGGAACAAGTCAAGCGCTTGACCACCTTTGAAAAATAACGCTTCTTGCGTTTCGTGAACGATTAACTTAGATTTGGTGTTTAAGTCGGCACATTGATATCTGTAAACTAAAGCGTTATTATCGCCCTCGTGCTGTATGACTTCTGGTAAAATTGACATATTGCCCTCCGTAAACTTTTACTTATTTTCCAACAAGAACACCTTTTGCTTTTTGCCAAAAAAGCAAAAGGACTAGTCCTTTCTACAATATATAGAGAAATTATACAACAATTACTTCTCATAGTCAATACTGATTTAAAAAATTTGTCAATTTTTTTGTTGTTTTATAAAAGTTTTATCTCTTTTTGTAGAAAAAAAGCGTGTATTTCACACATATTATACACCCCGTAAAAAGTCAAACGTTTTGTGTCGAGCAAAGTACTACTGCTACTGGAAGGTATTATTAGTTTAAAAACGTCAAGCCCAAACCGTTAATTCGGTTTGGGCTTTAATAATCGCAAGATGTTTATTAAAAGAAAACTTCCCTTGCTTTTTCTTTAATCTCTTTAGAAGCGATAAACGGTATTCTGGTGGTATAGCCGTTCTTTGCCGCAACTATCATCTTTGTGGGCCATGCAAAAATATCTTTATTCCACTCGTTAACGGTGTCGTTATAAAGTTCTCTCGCAGCAGTAATTTCCCTTTGCAAATACATATTTTGTTGCATAGCGTCGGCAATTTCTTTATGTGCCTTTAGGTCGGGGTAATTTTCTACCGCAACGTTGATATCACGTGAAATGGTGTCTATCTTGCCACCGAGTTCGTTACGTGCATCGTCGTCGTCAGAATTACCCGAACGGTATTTAGCAATGTTTTCAAAGGTGCTTTTATCAAGGTCGATAGCCTTATCTAATAGGCGTGCGCAGTTTTGAAGAACTACTACACGTTGTTCAAGATAGTTGTCGATTTGCGAAGCGTTTCTTTGAATCTTTTGTTGAAGTTGGTCAAAGTGCTTTTGCGCTTGAATCTTTTTAAATAGGAAGATAACGCCGGGTATAATTAAACACACCCAAAGCAAAACTTCAAAAAGTTTCGAGCCAAAGCCAACTTTAGCGGGTATCTTTTTAGCGATAACGTTGGTGTCAAGACCTTCTTCTCTAATTTCAGGGTTTAATTCGTCTAATTGATTTGCCATTTTTAAGTCTCCTTTAGTTTTATTAATTAAATATGCAAAGTTGCTTGCGCTTTGCCATAATATTTTTATCTTTTGCCAACTCTTCGGGTGCTACGCTAAAACTACTGCTCTTGCTAAGCGGAACGTAACAGTCCCACGGTACGGCAACGCTGTGCCAATATCCGTCGCCACCCAAAACAGACACGAAGTCAACTTTGGGTATAACGTCGTAAGACGACGCCGTTACGCAAATAGAATCCACCTTTCCACTCGTGCCGGCGAAAGTCGTATTCAGTATAGCAGGTGTTTTGGTGTTCGGATGAACGACTTGGTTGGGATTTATAAGATTTGACAATGCTTCGCACTCTTTATACGAATACTTTTGCCAACTATCCGGCAACGGCTCTAAAGAATGCACCGGTCTATCCTGATAGGCAGGTATTGCCCAAACGGGCGCAAAGTCAAAGTATACCGCCTTAAAATATTCGGCGTTTTTGTTTATAAAGTTTTCCTTAATAACGTCAAACGAGTGCGAATAAAACTCCGACGGTGTAAGCGTTATTACCCTGCCTTGACTGTGTTCGGTTATAATCTTGTTGGTGCGTTTGCACTTAATAAAGTTAAAGTCGTCACCATACCCCTTTTGCGAACGTATAAGGTCAACCATATTGGTTTGTGCAAGCGGTGTAAAAAGCGCCCTAAACTGCACTTCGTCTGTTCTATCGAGAGCATCGAACATAACTTCAAAATCCGTATTAGACATGCTCGTAAAGTCTTCGTTTTTGGCTATGGCTTCATCGGTTAACTTTTTAAGTTTCTTAGCACCACGCTTTACGTAACGCTCTATCTCTCGCTCACTCTTATCGTCAAGATTAGTTGCGTCACGTGTAAACGACAACCTTTCCCCCGCCTGCGAACAATAGTTTAATAACACTTGGTTGCTATAATAAGGCTTTGGCTTAGTAACGTAAGCGTGTAGAGTTTGAGTTCTAATACGAGTGTGATATTTGCCGTCGCTTCCACGATATCTTTCCGTCCAAGAAATAACCTTAGTGCCGTGATAAGTGTATTCGCCAAGCGTATGTATAAGCCTTCTTTCAAACACGAAGGGGTTACCGTTATATCGCCCTGCCAAAACGTCTAAAGTAGACTGGTCTTTGTCGTCGCTATCACCAAAGTCGTAATTGGCGTTCATATCGTTTTCTTGCTCGGCAGAAAGGCAACCTTCAAAATCTAATAGCGGTATGGTTTGCTCAATTATTCTTAAAGCGTCACTATCGGTAAACAAGTCGTTAAGCGGTTGCATTTGCCTTACGGCAAGGTCGTACAGTTCTTTTAGTTTGTCGCCCGACTGTTCTATTTGCGTTCTTAAAGCCTTAATCTTGGGGGTTAATAAAAATATAACGAGTGGTATAAGAATAACGGTTATGCAAGCAAGCACCCTTAAAAATCGTAGCCAATTATACTTTTTATTGAGTTTTTTTAGCGATGCTTCAAGGTCGGCGTGCTCTTTTACCGTCTTTCGATTTTCTTCAACGTTTACCGCCGATTTGGTTACCAATTCTTCAAAGTGCTTTTTAGTATTTTCCAGATGCAGACTTTTAAATTTAACGTCAAATTCTTCTAAAGGGTTATATATTCTTGCGTCCATTTATTATCCACCCCCTTTTCGACACGTTAGTCATACCTTTTCCTTAGGTAAATTGTAATTTTATTATATCACGAATCGTTGAACTAATCAATATTTTTTTAAAAATTTACATCACGAAAAATCAAACGAAAAAGGCGCCGTTTACGACGCCTTTTGATACTTGTTTTTTATTCTTCCGTTTGTTCTTGCCCCGCATCTTGATTTAACTTTGGCTGTGCGCCTTTTCTATAAAAGAAGATAGACGGGCCTACGAATATTACGAACAAAATAATAAAGAAAGCAAAGTTAACAAGTCCTTCGGTCGAGCCGGTAGTTATAAACGAGAACAAGCCAGTACCACAAAGTGTAAAGAACACCGAACCTATTATGGCAATAATAGGCATAACGAAACGTTTAAGCACCCCTTCATCTTTAAACTTGCGCATAATACAAACGTACATAGTGATATAAACGGCGTATATGATTGCACAAACGAGTTCGTCCAGCGCACCGAAGTGCGCACCAAACCAATCGTTGTTAAATATAAGTGCCCACAATGCTAAAATAACAACAGAACAACCGTACCCGTAAACACACGACCAAAAGGACGTTGAGCCGTTAGTACTGAGTTTAGAAAACTTTTCAGGGCAAATACCTTGCCCACGGCAAGATAGCGTATACATACCACGGCAAGAACTAATAACTAAACCGTTAACAGTACCCATACAAGAAATTGTTATAAACAAAGTAAACAGCACACCGCCAAAGCCACCGAAAATCTTTTCAAAAATAACGATGGGAGCGTTTGCATCGGCCAAAATAACCCCGTCGTTACCCAAGGTGGCTGAAAGCGCCGTATAATATAAAAGATAGAAAATCAATATGGCAATCGTGCCGAAAACAAGAGCTTTGGGAAGATTGCGTTTAGAATCCTTAAGTTCAGCGTTAATAGACGTCGCACACACCCAACCCTCATAAGCAAACGCAGTGGTCGTTACCGCAGCACCGAAGTTTGCCACACCTGTATTTGCACTGTTATTAAATGCGTTAATTACGCCGAACTCCGGTCCGATAATAAGCCCCGCCAATAAGCCAACAACTACTATAAAAGCAATGGGTATTAACTTTATAGCCGTCGCCGAAACTTGAAACTTAGCCGAAAGTTTGGGAGAGTAATAGTTAAGTATTACTGAAAGCGTAATAAGCACAAAGGCAAATAAAAGCACCTGCCAATCGCCATACCAATAATTTAAGCCGAACATCCTAAAAAAGTAGTGCCCTGCAAAAATAGCAACCACGGCAGTAATTATAGGATAATATAACGTAGTCATCGTCCACGCTATAAAGTAACCTACTTTTTCATTGGTTGCCGCTTCCACGTAGTCTACTACCCCGTTGAACTTAGTTACCTTTGTTGCAAAAACAGCAAAACAGAAACCAGACGTTATCATAATAAGACCGCCAACAAGCCAAGCAAGAAGAGCGCCTTTAAGGTCACCACCCGATTTTTGAAGCACGCCACCAGCCTTAATAAACACACCCGAACCGATGACTATGCCTATAACCATGGCTATGCCCGTCCATATACCATATTGTTTTTTTACCTTTTGCATAAAATCTCCTACAAATAGAATTTATTCAATTATTATATAAAAAAATAAAAAATAAAAGTGGTTTTTAAAATTTAATTTATAAAAGCCACCTTATAAACTGTTCTAAATTTCAAGATAACGGCTGTTTTATACCGTCAGTTGATAAATGTAGTCGTCCATTACGAAGCCCCCGCCCACGTCGGTTATGACCGAATCTATACGTTTAAACCCAAACTTTTCGTAAACGGCTATTGCACGTGCGTTGCCCTTGTTAACCGTAAGATATACCGCACGCTTATTTAACTCCTTTGCCTTATGCTTAATAAAATTAAGCGTGTTAACGGCAACCCCTTTGCCTTGTATTTGGGGCGCAAGGTATAATTTAGACAAGAATAAACGGTCGTCGTTAGGGCGGTTGGCAATAGCGATATACCCTACTCGCTTACCGTCTACCAATATAAAGTAATAGATATAATACTCTGACGTGGTTTGACTTTCAAAAGCAACTTCCGACTGAAATTTCTCAATCATATAATCTACTTGCGCACTTCCTATAAGGCTATCGTACGCATCGTGCCAAAGTCGTTTAGCAAGCGTTGCTAAAACGGCAAAATCATTTTTTTCAACTTGTTCGTAAATAGTCATAACACGTCTCCCTTTTTTTATTATATCACAAAAGCCACCTAAAGCAACAAAAAATTATACAAGAGTTTTTGTAATGTGTTTTACAGGTTGGCACTACTACTTGATATTAAATTGTAAGAAAATTTTTTTGGTTTTCGTGTCGAATTTTTTTGAATTTTAGGGTTTACAACGTTACTGCGTTTTGATATAATAATAGTAACAAAAAGAGAGGTATTTATTATGGGAACTTTTATTATTAAAAAAACCAACACCGGCTATAACTTCAGTCTTATTGCCACCAACAAACAAAAAATTGCCGTATCGTCACAAGTTTACACAAATAAATCTTCTTGCAAAACGGGTATGGCAAGTATAGCTAAAAACGCAAGCAAATGCATTGAAGAGGATAGAATTGA
This sequence comes from Christensenellaceae bacterium, assembly GCA_045542055.1. Taxonomy (GTDB): domain Bacteria; phylum Bacillota; class Clostridia; order Christensenellales; family Borkfalkiaceae; genus UBA1259. The sequence goes on from JAZQKH010000045.1 coordinate 39,112, forward strand.
AGATAAAACTCTTAAAAAGCCCAACGCTTGCACCTGCCCTAAATTTGAAATTTATTTAGATAAGGCCGGCGCATATCGTTATCGCCTTATCGCTTCTAACGGCGAAAGTATCGCTATTAGTGAAGAAGGCTACAAAACCAAAGCTGGTTGCATCAAAGGTATGGAAAGCGTTGCAGTTAACGCCGTAAATGCAGAAGTTGTTGATGAATCAATAAAATAGATTATCTTAAAAACGTAAAAGACCTTCATTGCCGAGTCCCTTAGGGGATTCGGCAATTTGCTAATATCTAAACGGATTTTTTATTTTTATCCTTCAACGTTTGGCATATCGTTTTTCCCAAAGGATATTTTTTTCGTTTTTTTTATTTTTTTTGCATTTCCCGTTGACTTTTTCGTTAAAATTGCATATAATAAGTACAAGAACGTTGGGAGACAAGTGAATTAAGTTTCGATATCCCGTAATCACAGCCAATGCCTTTGAATGCTCGTGCAGTGCCGTTCTTTTTTTTATTTCTTTTTAATTGTTTTTTTGTCGGGCTCGGATATTTTCCAGCCCGTTTTTTTACCCCTAAAATTTGAAGTTTTATCCTTTAACGTTTGGTCTTGCGTACGCCCAACTTTTAATCCGCTTCGCTACCAACTGCGTAAACCAAAACCTACTTTTTTACCACTAAAAAAAGGACGCTCAAGGGGCGCCTTCCATAAAACAGGTTTTACCTGCCGGAAATATCGTAGGGCGGTGGCTTGCTGCCACCGAAAATAAACGGATAGAATAACAAAGCGGCGGGAGATAACCCCCCGCCCTACGACAAAAGGAGTACGAACAAATGCTCGTACTCCTTTTCACACGCCTTGCCCTGCAAGGTATCGTGTGTTACACTATGTTTTTTCGGAAGGTGATTTGTGATATTTTACATGTAAAATACTTCTTCTCGTTGAGATTTACTAATCTTGAGCGATTACCTTATCGAGTCTGTCTTCGCAGAAGTCAAGAAAGCGTGTCCAAAGTGTGCTGTCGATAAACTTATTTTCGCCTGTTTCAAGCAATATCTTTCCGAAAACCTCAGTATTGTTGTTCCAAACATGATTTCCTATAAATACGTCAACCTTTTCCTTTTTGAGTCTGTGAAGCGAGCTTCTGTAGTCTTCTCTGCAACCGTCGTAATCAAAGCGCTCGGGAACCATGGTGTTAGCACCTGCTCCACCAAACATACCTACGCGATAAATCCTACCGCTATCCTTGGTTTCAAAGAAAAAAGATATCGTTCCCTTTGTGTGACCGGGCGTTTCCATAAACGTTATGGTGGTGTTACCAAGGTTGAGCGTGTCTCCATCGTTTACAGTAATATCGGCAGTAAAATGCTTCTTTGCTTTCTCAAAATCGTCTCGCCCAATAAGAGTTTTTGCACCGGAAAGATCTGCCATGGCAGCGGTAGCCTCGGTGTGGTCGCCATGCCAATGCGTGTTAACGATGTATTTTATATTCTTGGGATCAAATCCAAGTCGATGTATCGAATCGATAACAAGATACAAGGAATTGGAATATCCGGGATCTATAAGGATAAGACCGTCGTCCGTTTCGATAAGATGCGTTGACGCCTGGAAAGTACCTACAAAATATACGTTTCCAATAATCTTAAACGGTTCCAGCTTGCCTTCCCAAGGTTTTTGGATAGATTTTCTTTCAAACATAAGTTCACCTCTCAAATGAAATATCAGAATATTGTATTCAAACATGAAGAATAACATAATTGTAGCATAATATCCACATTTTGTCAAGGCAAAACAAACTGCTTTATCGCAGGTACGCCAAATGCGTCCTTTTTCGTGGCGGAGTGTGTGCTTCACTCATTGAACTCTTAATTGAATTTTAGTCAGGACATTCCCAAATTACTTTTAGGTCTTCTTCTTTCACTGCTATGATTGGATATTCAGGCAAATCATCTGCGTGGTCAAAACAAACGAGCCATTGACCGTTAATATTTCTTGGGTCGCAAATCCATCCGTCCATCCCCTTATGAACGCCTTCTTTTGCGTATTTTTCTTTTTCTACAATCAATTCTACTCTATCATATTCTTTCATATTATTTATCTCCATATGGTGTTGTTAATATTATTTTTCCATTTGGATATACCATCCAACCCGATTGAAAGGTTGCGTATCTTTCTTTATCTTTTCTTTTTTACTTAATTTCTATATAGTTTAATCGCTTTCTTTAATGACTTTTAAGTCTTCTTCTTTAACTCCAACGTCTATTTCGGTTGTTTTCCAAATCCCATCGGCATCTTGAAAGTTCTCGCCGTCAAAATATACCAACCAATAGCCCAAACGATTTTCGCCTAAAATAGTGCCTTTGTCGCCTTTTTTTACCCCTGCATCTAAATATTCTTGTCTGTCTTTAATTAATTCTACTCTATCATACTCTTTCATACTATTTACCTCCATAAGGCGTGTTCAAAATAATTTTTCCATTTGGATATACCATCCAACCAGACACAAACGAAACATATCCATTAGTGTTTTTTCGTTTAAGTTTTATAACTATGTTAATTCGTTGTCCATATTTATCCAACTTACCCAACTCATACTCACCAACAGAATATGCAAGTTTTGCTTGTTTAATAAACTCTTTTGTAAATATTGTGAGTCCATTATACTATATCCCCAACTTTCAAACAAGTCTTTTTTACTATTTCCATTAGCGAAAATATATTTAGTAAACTTTTCAATAGGGCACTCTGCCTTTGCCGTTATTGACGGAATATCAATCGTGTAACAGTGACAGTTTGGGTGTAAAGGCTTTGGCGGGCAATTGTTCACCACAAAACAACATCCGTTTAGATTCAAACACATAGCGCAATGTTTTGAAAATGTACCTATTAAAACGTTTGCACTTTTCTCTAAATTGCTCTCGGCAGGTTTTGTTCCTTCATGCGCCCATTTTACCCAATTTGTATTAAATAACTTTGTTGTATAGTCTTTTGCTTGTTGTAAATTCATATTATCTCCTTTTCGGGAAGATAACAGCAATAAATTTGTAAAAGTCAATGCCTATATGACAAACAAAAAACCTAACCCAGAACTAAAGTTCGGATTAAGTTACGTTTGGCGGAGAAAATGGGATTTTCGCTCTGTGGCGACCATACCCGCAAAACAGTCCACCGGACTGTTTTTTCGCCTAACGGCGAACACGCAAACAAGTTTGCTCGCTCCCTAAATCAAATCCCATTTTCTTTTTTCAACCACGAAAAAAAAGGACGCTCAAATGCGTCCTTTTTCGTGGCGGAGTGTTAGCATAGAAATCCGAATTATTTAATTTAAAAATCCAACATTTTAACCGAAAGTTGCATAACCTTTTTACCCATAGAAATATGTTTATCTTTTACTATAGCTTTTAATTCTTTGCCAGCACTTAATAGGTTATAAGGGATTTTTTCTTCGCCCTCATATAGTTCTCCGATACGTTGCTCATCAAAATAAACACCCACGCTTGTGCTTCTATAAGCCATATTGTCTACCTTTAGACACAAAGCATCATTTTCTTTTATTTCAATAAAAATCACGTCAGAACACAATTCATTTATATCATTAACGTAATAATCAAGTAATGGAATTTCTTTTTTTAACGGCTTTATAATTACGCCAAGGGTTTTTTTGTCTAGTTCGGCAATCAAATTGCCGTTTATTTTTATTAACTCGTTCATATTAATTCAACAACTCCCTTTTAAGATTAAACTCGCTTAGTTTTTCTAATAGTTCCTCTAAATACGCTTCATATTCTTCAATATCAGATTGTAATTCTTCTTTTTTTCTTTCTATTGCAAGATTGTCATCAAGAATAAATTTATATCTATACGGGTCATTAGAAACAATAGCTTCAATTTCATCTTCTATTTTATAAATTTTTTCTTTAATATTTTCAATATCAAGGGTTATTTCTTCACCATGCTTTTTAAGGTATTCTGCTACTAAAATTTCAGCTTCTTCTAAAGCTTGTAAATCATTACATTTATATGCAGTCTTTACTCTTTCCCAAAGTTCCATAAGCTCTAAATCATTAGCAAAGTCACTATGCAAGTCAGGATGAATACTCATTGCAATTCTTTTATACTTTTTCTTTATGAGCATATATTCATATTCAGAAATTGATTGTTTTTTCCCTCTAGAAATTTCACCAATGGTCTGCAACTCTTCATAATATTCGCTAAGTTCTTGATTAACTTCTTCCTCTATGGGAGAGAGGAATATAACCTCCTCGCCACGATTCTTTTTTGCTTGACAAATAGAGATGATTTTTTTGTTCTTAATACACTCTATTTGCAAAGAAAACCTTTTTTCAAGCAATTCACCAAACGTTTTTACGTACTCAATATAGGCATTCATCTCATCTTTTTTTAATTTATCTCTCTTTAAGATTAAACTCTTAAAAAGGTCTAAATCAGTTTCTTGATAAGCAATATCAATTTCTTTTTCGTTAAAAAACATTATACCACCTCCACGTAATCAACGTTATGTAACCATTCATAAAATTTTTTATCTTCAATAATCGCTTTGTTGAAAAATTCTTTAGCGTTTTTATAATATTTATCGTTAAACTTTACCATGCAATATCCGTTAAGATTAACCGATTCAACGTTATACTCTTTGCCTTTTGCAAAAAATCTTGCTTTTACAGGTTGTTTTAGCAAATACAACAAATCATAAATATCCATATCATCTTTATCAAACGGAATTACCGAATAAATAATATCTAATATTTCAGGCATTTTGCTAACTTTTAGAAAAGGAAATATTCTTGAATCGTTAAGGTCTTTAGCTCTATACGCATTATGTAAACACATTTCCTTATCGCCTTTTTCTTTATAAATTTTAGCAAGTTCTACGAACGCAAAGTCTATACAAAGCAAAATGTTTTCGCCACCCGCATCGACAAAATCTTTAGGAATACTTTCTATCATTTTTACGTATTTGTTATAATTTTTCTTAACGTATAAACCATTTTTATACATTAACGCTCTATGGTATCTAGCACGCATATTCCCAAGTTTTTCAGCATGATAAAAATATCTATAAGCCTTTTTATAATCTGGCAAACAATCTTTTCCATAAAAATATTTATATCCTATTGAATCTAAAATTGTCGGTTTTGTTGAGTCCTTGAATTTTTCAATTATTTCTTCACCTAGTCCTAACTTTTCTAATTCTTCACAATACATTTCTTGATAAGTGATGTCGCTTTCCCAACCTTTTTTAAAGAGATATTCTAAAGCAGCTAAATATAAAGGATAATCAGCTTTTGGAAGTTCATCTAAGCACCACTTTCTTACTATATTTATATTTAACGAAATTTCTTCTCTACGTTCATCCGTCATAGCATATGCTTTCTCTTCCCACCTACCATCCTTAGATGAATCATAAAACTTTTTCCATTTGGTTAAATCTGGAAATTCTTTTCTAACGCAAATTTCATCAAATAGTTGCAACAATTCTTCTTTCTTGACTAGACGACTATACATTCTATAACTTTCTCTAGAATCAACACGAATTTCCACCTCATAATAATTTAAGCGATTATACCTGCCCTCTTTAGTTGTTTGAAAAAATATAATTACGTCATCTATAAAAGGGCACTCGCCTTCTCTCCAAATAGGAACCTTGTCAAAAAAATCAATAATAACGTAATCATGAATATAATTTGTCATATTTTCAAGTTTATTTTTTATCTCAGCTATTTTTTTTGGGTTTTTCATTTCGCCATATAACAACTTAAACCATGCACCTTCTTCTATGATAACACATCCTTCACAACGCATCTTCACACCTCCTTTACGCCTACATTATATATATTATTCGTGACAAACGTATGTCATATTAAAAAATTTCTTAGAAAATTTTAAAATAAAAAAGCAAACATCTCCGAGGGTTCGGATTTGTTTGCTCTTGGCGGAGAAAATGGGATTTTCGCTCTGTGGCGACCATACCCGCAAAACAGTCCACCGGACTGTTTTTTCGCCTAACGGCGAACACGCAAACATGTTTGCTCGCTCCCTAAATCAAATCCCATTTTCTTTTTTCGTGGCGGAGTGTGTGCTTCACTCATTGAACTCATATTAGAGTTTTAGTCAGGACATTCCCAAATTACTTTAACGTCTTCATCTAAAACAGCTGCACTAATATCCGTACAATCCCAAATGCCGTCTTCGCCTTGAAAAATTTCCCCATCAAACACAACGTACCAAAAGCCGTTTCTTTTCGGCCCTAAAATTGTACCTATTCTTCCTTTATCAAGCCCTAAATCCTTAAACTTTTGCTTGTCTGAAATTAATTCTACTTTATCATATTCTTTCATATTACTTCCTCCCGTATGGCGTTGTTAAAACTATTTTCCCGTTAGGATATACCATCCATCCTGAACGAAAAGTTACGTATTCGTTTTTACCTTTTCGTTTAAGTGTGATAGCAATATTTATTCTTTGTCCATATTCATTTAGTAACCCCAACTCATAATCGCCAACAGAATAGGCAAGTTTTGCTTGTTTAACAAACTCTTGCTGTAAATATTCCGAATCCATTATATCATATCCCCAAAGTTCAAACAACTGTTTTTTATCATCTATTAAAGATGGCACAAAAACGTATTTTGTAAACTTTTCAATAGGACAGTTAGCAATAGCCGTTATTGATGGAATATCAATAGTGTAACAATGACAGTTTGGATGTAGGGGTTTAGGTGGGCATTTTTCTTTAACAAAGCAACAACCGTTTAGATTTAAACACATAGCGCAATGTTTTGAAAGTGTACCTATTAAAACGTTTGCACTTTTCTCTGCGCTTGTATCGGCAGGTTTTGTTCCTTCATGCACCCATTTTACCCAATTTGTATCAAATAATTTTTTTGTATAATCGTTTGCTTGTTGTAAATTCATATTACCTCCTTTTCGGGAAGATAATAGCAATAAATTTATAAAAGTCAATAACTATATGGCAATAAAATTAACCTAACCCAGAACTAAAGTTCAGATTAGGTTACGTTTGGCAAGGGCATACACCGGGCAATAACGTAACGGCGAACGTCTACACGCATTTTTCCTTAGAACACCAGAAGCAAGAAGCAAAAAAAGTAACGAATTACTAATTTTTTAGCCCTTTTTA
>JAZQKH010000046.1:0-27553 GCA_045542055.1 Christensenellaceae bacterium
ATTTTTATATTTATATTATCGCATTTAATTTTTTTCATTTATATTTCTCCTTTCAAAAGATTTTCGTATCTATAGACAGAATGCGGTCTAATAGGTCTTGTATACGGGTGAGTTGAAAAGATTAAGACAAAGGCAAAAGATTTATCGCAACTTTCTTTAACATCTATCAACTCACCGTTTTTAATTCTCTGTAAATTTTTTGCGTGATAATTATAATACATTATTTTTCACCAATTTTCCCTTGAAGATACAAAGAATGTTTATATCTACGTGTATTTCTGGCATATTCGTTATGTTTATCCCCAAAAGCTTGATAATCTCGCCAATGCTCTTTAATGCGTTGTTTTGATTTTTCAGCGATTTCAGGGTTGACTATAACTTGAATAGTTTTTCTACTAACGCCGTATTTTTTAGCCAAAGGTCTTTGACCTATAAGACCGGTAGCATATTCTTTTTTGATTTGCTCTTTAGTTTCTTCCGAAAGTTTTCTTCTTCTGTCTAACATTGTACCTTGGATTTTAATTTTTTCAGATTTATAAGGCATAAATTTTTCTCCTATTATATTGCTTCGTAAATCTTTTCTTTATCAAAAGCCACGCCCGCAAAAGATACGCTATTGCCTAAAGGAATTAAAATATCATCCCAAAAGATATGGCTAATGCCGAGAAACTGCAAAAGCTCTAACTGCCCAAAAGATAAAATCCGTTTACCTTTTTTTAAATCGTAAGTGTTTTTTTTCATTGTGTTTTCTCCTTTTTAATTTTATATCTAACCAACTATAATATAATTTTGTTTATAATCGGCTATTTCTCTTTTTAATCTCTCTATCTCTTGAGTATTATCTAAAATATCCCCAAAAATAGACTCCTTGCCATCGCTTTCTATTAAATGATTTAGCGAAAGCTCATAATTCCATAAATCAATCTTTGTTATCGCTTTTATTCCTATTCTATTCAATACAGAACAATAAGTTCCATTATATGAATAACACCTTCCATTAGGCTTGAATATAACCGTTACGTTAATCTTGCTCCCCGCAAAAGCACCGTGCGAAAATACTTCAGCAGAAGGATATCTCTCTTTTACTATACTCTCAAAAGATTTAAAGGTCATTGCCAAAAGCCCCCCAAAAGATTTATTTATGGGTATATAATACCACATATTACCACATTTGTCAACTAAAAAAGCATAACAAATTAAAATAATTTAAAAAAAGTTTTAATTTTCTTTTTGTCTTTTCTTTATATAATTTCTTTTCTTTTTTTCTTTTCGCAAAAGCCCCAAAAGCCCCAAAAGCCCCAAAAGCTGCAAAAGATTGATTGTTATAAAGAATAAAGAAAGATTTAGCAAAAGCCAAAAGATTATAAATAAAAGGGGGTTAAAAGGATGATAAAAAAAGGGGGTTAAGGCGTGGCGACCTTTTCGACGTCTGCCAGCGGTGCGCCGTGCTGCTCTGCTTGCGCTTTAATAGCCTTTCAGACGTTGCAACGGTTATATTATAAAGAACAACACAACGCAAGCCAAACCCAAAAACAGACCCCCAAAGAAATTTATAAATCTTTGTTTATTTCTCTTTTTTTATAAAGTTCTTTTTAAGCCCCTAAATAAGCCACCAAACCCCCGAAATTATAACCCATAACTTAACACCTTGCCCCACTACTAAAAACCCATTAAAACCCCTTTAAACGCCTTTCTTTTTTTCTTTCTTTTATTATTAATTTTCTTTCTTTTTTTCTTTTTTTTATTTGCTCGCTTGTTTTTTTTCTCTCTCTCTTTCTCTTTGTTATTTTCTTTCTGTCGTTCGCTTTTTTGCCTGCCTTTTAATTTTTTTTACGGTGTTTAATTTTTTTTACGAGAGGCGCACGGTGGAAACATTTAGCAAGGGCGGGAGGGGTGCTTCTTGTCGTGTTCCCCTTTAATATAAAAAGAGTAAAGGAAAGGGGCGCAAGCCTTTTGACCTACGCCCCATAAATTAAATATTTTATTTTTTACCGAAAACATCAAAGAAAGCCGAACCAATAACAAAAATTAAAATCAAGATAACCCAACCCATTAGAGCACCTCCGCCGCCTTGTTAAGTTCTCGGCGTGATATAATGCGGTAGTCGCCTCGCTCGTTTTCCCTATAGGCTTTTAAATCGTTTTTAATTTCCTTGTAGTTTTCCGATTGTGTCAGGTCTTCCCATCCGTAACCGTAATGACCTTGTAAAACGTAATAATACAAATATTTGTTAATTTTCATTGTTTTAACTCCTTTTTTATTCTTGCTCTGCGTTCTTGTTGTTTTATTTTGTTATATTCTCGTAATTGCTCGGGGGATAGTTGCGAATAACGCAAGCCGTATTTTTTAACGGCTTCGGATTCGTCCGCTTTTCGCCCTTTTTTCCCTTTTCGCTTGGTTTTTGTGTAATAATCATAAAAATATTTTTTCTTTGCGAGAGCGGCTCGCTCTTTTCTTGCTGTGTTAATTACTTGCGTTAATTCTTCAATTTTTTGATTAATTGCGTTTATGTCAATCATTTTTTATCAAACCCCCCTCCTCGAGTTCGATGCGGATGTCTGTACTTACAGAAGCCCAAGAAGTACCCCAATGACAAACGCCCCAAACATAAACATCAAGCGAGGGCAAATAATAAACAAGTTCATTTGTTGAATTGTTGAGGACTTTGGCGCCAAAGTCTGAAATAATAAACCATTGAAAAACTTCGGGCAGGGAGTCTTGCTCTTCTTGTAGTTCGTCTATGTGGTCTTGTAGTCCTTCGATGCGGTTTTTAAGTTCTTCGATTTGCTCGGCGTGTTTTTCGTCGTCGTTGTTTTCTTCAAGTTCTTTGAGTTCTTCCTCGAGGTCTGCTATTTCTTCCTCGGCGTCGTTTATTTCGTCGCTGTTGTCTATAAAGCCGTTGACTTGCTCGCCTTCTTCAAAAATATTGCTTGCGATGTTGTTACAGAGAACCGCATCAAAACACGATGCGAGAGTTGCATAACTTATATAACCGTCTTTTATTTCTTCATCCGTTAATTTTTTACCATAAAAATATTTGCTTGTATGTATGTATTTCATTTTTTTAAAATCTCCTTTTTTTTAAAATTATAAAATATATATATCAAGGCTTGCGCCTGATTTCGTTACAACAATAAAGCCGTTAAGCGATTCAATAATAAAACCGTTTAAAAATTGAGTTATTAACTCGGGACGCATTTTCTTTTTTAACGTTTGAGAAAATGCCGAAAAATCATCCACCACGCCGACGAAATCACCACCGGCGAAAACCTGCAAACGCCTTTTAAACTTTGGCGCAATTGTAAAAAATTCTTTTACTGTCATACGGTCGCCTCTTCATTAATATATATACATACGCCCGAGTCGCTCTCGTAAATACAGACAACATCAGCATCGCTTTTTAACTCGTTTAATATTGCCGTTGTATATTCTGCTTTTGTGCCATCTTTAAAAATTGCCGTTACTGTCGGCGCTGTGCTTGTGTTCCCTATTGCATCAATAAAATTTTTTAACATATTCTTTTTTATCCTTTCCCCTTTTTAGGGGGGGCGCATTGCTGCGCCCTTGCTTAATCTTTAAAGCGGGTTATTTGCTTATAGAGTTTTTGAGCCAATCTATAAAGCGCACAAGATTCCGAGTCGCTAATCTCTGAAGGGTTGCCCCTTACTAACTTATCAAGCCCAGAGAACATCAACTCCGCATCCGCTCGGCTTGTCGTAACCATTACGCCGCCGCTTTTGCTCTTTTTGTTTTCCATTTTGTTAGCCTCCTTTTATTTATTTGCTACTATGCTATTATTATATATTAATGTATTTTATTTGTCAAGCGTTTTTCATAACAAATTATATATAATTTTTATTTTTTTATTTTTCTTTTTTTCTTCTTGCGTGCGCTCTTTTCTTCTGCGCTTGCTCTCTCGTTATTGCCTTAAAATTAAGCGTGTAAGCCTTGCGCCCTTGCTCCGTGCGTGTTTGTGTGCCTTTTACCCTTTCGCCCTTTGTAGCCCCTTTTTAAAGCCTTATTTTAAATTGTGCGCCGTTTTGCGTGTTCCACCGGTGCAGACGTTCGCAACCGTTGCCACGATGCGCCCCCTTTGGCGCTTGCTTTGTTCCTTCTGTGCCTTTCTGCGTGCGTTGTGCGTGCTTGGCTTTTTTCGTGTTTTTTTGCCTTTGGTGATTTTGCCTCCCCTGCCCCTTATGGCGTTTTATCTCATTTTTTGCGGGGGTGCACCCGAAGAAATTTCAAATTAAGAAAAAGACATCTTTTGAATTATATAACAAGAAAAAAGTTTCCCCGAGGAAATTTTAAATTGATAAAAAGAGATATTTTACAAAAAACAAAAAGAGGTTATGATTAAGGAATTTTTTAAAAAAAACAAAAAAGGGAGTATAGAAAAGCGACAAAAAGGTAAAAAGTGTAGATAAATTGTTGACAAAATTGAAGGAAGGTGGTAGAATGGGGAAAAAAGGAGGAGAAAGAAAGGGATGGCGAAAGGGAAGAAGAGAGTAATGAGTGAAGAAGATAGGGAGATAAAGGCGAAGGAGAAAGAGAGAAGGGCAATAGTGAAGAACAATATGATGGTAGAAACGATAAAGGACACGGAGGCAATGATAGTAGAGAAATTTATGGAAGAGTTTCCGAGGTATATAGAAGAGCAGAAGGAGGGGTTTAGCAAGGAGTTGGGGGAATTTTTAGAGAGGTACAAAGAAGTATTGCCTGATATAGTAATGGCGAAGAAGCTACCGACGTTAAAGATAGAGCGGTGGTTATGCAAGCCGTTGATAAGAGGAACGACGTATGTAGATGGGTACAAATATGGAGCGAAGCACATAAGGATGGCGAGTGATTATTATTGGGAATGTGTACGAGAGATGGTAGAGAATGGATTGAATGTAGTACCGACGTTTCAGCAGTTAGCGGGGTTACTAAATGTATCTGTGTATACGTTAAGGAACAAGTATTTAAATAGTGAAGATGAAGAAATGCGAGAAACGATGTTAATGGTACGGGATAGGTTTGTAGATTATTACACATCACGAGGAATGAAGAGAGAGATAAGTGAAGTAATGAGTATATTTATGTTAAAAGCGGAGTATAATATACGGGATAATGACGTACCTCAAACGGTAATAAACAATAATCATTATACAGTTGGGAATATGACGTTATTAAATCAGATAGAAGAAGATGCGAAAGACTTATTAAAAGACGAACCTATTGATATGAGTGTATAATTTATGGAATTTATAGACAAAAGGAACGAAAGTGTCGAGCAATTAAACAAGATAATAAACAGAATTAATGATTTTGTAGATAAAGATGACCCTACGAAGAATTATAAAGAGCGACTTACGTTATTATTATTGGCGTGTCATACGATAGAAGAAGGTGGGGTATTGTATAGGGGGTACGTACAGAAGAATCATTTTTTTAATCCTAATGAAGTAATTCCGTATGATTACACGTTATCGTATTTTGCGGACAGGTGTTATATAGCGATAAAGAATATGATAAAGTGTTATATGGCATATAGGAATGACGAAAGGATGTTTGGGGTAGAAAAGGAAAAGGTAGAATTATTGGCGAAATATAGAAATCAGATGTTATATATATCGTCGAGGTGGCACACGGAGCGGTTTATAGAGGTTTGGGATTTAGATAAATCGGAAACGAAGAAGAAATTACCGAGAAGATTACCGTTATTAAAGGACGTAACGTTTTGTTTTGATAGAGTTTTAGCGGTAAAAATGGGGATAAAGTTCAAAGATAACTTTATGCCGAAGAAATTAGTGGTATGTGTACCGCCTTCGGCGGGTAAAACGTACTCTGCAAATGCGTATACATCGCTTATGCTTTCGCATCATCAGATATATTTTAGAGAAACTGGGCTAATTCGTATGACGAATACTGCTGATAATGCGATAAATTATGGTTCACAAGTCTATAAAATGATGGTGGACAAGCAATTTATGAATATTTTTCCTGAATTTAGTAAATATTATGACGGAAAAAAGCAAAAAATGTTTACTTATGAGAGTAAAGAGAAGTATTTATTAAAGGATTGTGCGCCTGAATGCACGGATAGTATGTTTATGTTTGGTGTTGAGGCAAGCATAAATGGTAAAAGAGCACCGCTTGGTTCGGTTATGGACGACCTTTCCGGTGGTGTTGACGATATGGACAACGATGAATTACATAGAAAGATTACCGATAAAATAATGTCGGACGTTTTAGATAGAAGTGATGACGACGATTCTCCTGTTGTTATAATGGGAACAATGTATAATGAAAATGATACACAAAACGCTTTTATAAATGCTTGGACTTTAAAGGGATTAGTACCATTAGAAGGACATAAAAATATTCGTATGACTAAAGACGGTACTTGTGCAGTTTGTCTTGTTGATGTAGAAGATGAAATGGGTAATTCTATTGCGCCTTTACTCTATACCAATGAAAAATTAGAAGAAAAACGTACTTATTTTAGAAATCGTGGCAAAGGTTACGTTTATAACCTTATTTATAGGCAAAAAAGGGATAGTAGAGAGCCTAAAACCTTTGCTTATGAAGTTTTACCTTACCAATACGATAACGTGCCAGAAAGCCTAATTAACGGGTTTACAAAATGTTTTATAGATACTACAAGAACAAGCGGAAACGATTATTTTTCACAGCCTTTTTTAACTTTTAATGAAGAAGATGGGAAATGGTGGTTTATTGATTGTCTATTTGAACAAAAATCGTTAGGTATGGATTCAGACCCACATAATGAATTTAGAGATAAGGTTTGTAAAAAGATAATTCAAATGAATACTACAGATGCTTGCATAGAAAGCAATACAAGTAATACAACTTCTTTAGTTTTAAAAGATAGGTGCAAAGAACTTGGGTATAATGCTTGTAAATTTAAAAATCATTACACCACTAAAAAAGGAAGAAGTAGTTCAAAAATAGTAAGAATTTTGAATATGGAAGAAACTATTAAGAATAATATTGTTTTCCCAAGCGCAAAAGCAAAAATATCAACTTCAATGTACTTGTTTATGCAGCAACTTACACAATGGAACAGTAAAGCAGGTCAAGTAAAAACAAATCCCGATGATGCCGCTGATAGTTTAGCAATGTTTTGCGAAGAGTATATTTATCAAAAGAAAAACATTGGTTCTATTGGAAAAGCATTTTCACTTAATGAAATGTTTGGAGGATTATAATAATGAAACCTAAAAAATATATTTGCCCCATTTGTAAGCGTGAAACATCTAACGTAAGGTATACTGAAGATGCTGTTTGTAAGGGCGTAACAGTAAAATGTAACAAATGTGGCAATATAATTGAAGTAAAATTAGAAAAAAAATCGACAAATGTGTAAAAAGTGTTGACATTTTTAAAAATTTATGATATTTATTTTAGAAAGAAGTATTATTTTTCGTGAGGCGAGAACTAAATGAGATACGGAAGAATACAAATTTTAACGGATTTAGTTCCGTCAGGCAATATTGATTATGATAGGCAAATTATACCGCAAATTTTAGACCTTGCGTATAATGAGCATTTAAAAAATACTACAGCGATGAGAAAGTTGGTTGAGTATTATTATAATCGCACGGAAATACGCAACAAAACTAAAGTTTCTCGCCAAGATATAAACTACAAAATTTCAGTTCCAAGGGCAGATACTACTGTTACAACGATAAATTCTTATTGCTTTTCTAATCCTTTTAAATTTATTAGTTTACAAGCGGAAGAAGATATTAATAATGAATTAAAAGCTTTTAATGATTGTTGTGAACTTGATAATTATACCGCTAAACTAATAGAGTGTACTGAATGGTCGGGTATTACCGGTTTAGGCTATAAATATGTACAAAAACCAAGCGATATTGATTTATCGTATGGTAAATTTTTTAAAAGCACTGGAGATATTGACCCTTTAACCACTTTTTGTGTTTATTCTAATACTATAGACAAAGAAAAAGTAATGGCAGTTACTTATAGAGATGTTAAACTTAATTATACTTTAAATGGTCAAGAAGTTAGTGAGAAATATATTGAGTTTAATGTCTTTACAAAATGGCACGTATGGACTTTTAGATATGACGGTAAAGATTACGTAGTCGTGCCTTTTAAAATTAGATTTAGAGAACTTGATAATTTAAGTGAAGTAGCGGCTTATCCCTATTCATTTACCGTTGATTCTAACAATAATTTAATACCTAAACAGCAAACAATACCTATTATAGAGTATTTACGCAAGCCTAATCGTACTAATGACTTTGAAAAAGCATTATTGCTTATGGATGCGGTAGACGTTATTGTTAGTAACTGTGTAGATTGCGTTGCTCAAAACGTTGATTATATTTTTAAGTTTAAAGACGTAGATATTGGCGAATGGGATGAAAATGGAAGAAATCCTACAATGGAAATCATAAAAACTGCTTTGAAAGAGCATATTTTACGAGTAAATTCTGTTGAAGGCGCACAAAATCAACCCGACGTAGATATTTTAGAAGTACCTTTAAACCAAACACAAGTAACTCAACTCCTTGAATGGTTGAATAGACAAATAGAAGAATCTTTATTTGTACCTAATAGAAATGGTTCGAGTGGTGGTGCTGATACTAATTCAAGTGTAGAAACAAGAAATGGTTTTAGGTCATTAGAAGATATTGCGGGAATAATAACAAGCCAAGCAATAAAATCAGAAAAAGAGTTTATTCAATGTGCATTAGAAATAGGTCAACAATATCCAGATTGTCCTTTTAAAAATCTAAAATTAAAAGACATAGGAATTAAGCCTATGCGTAATAAGATTGAAAGCCTTATTAACTCAACGCAAGCATTTGCTACTATGATAAATAGTGGCGTAAATAGAACAACTGCTTATGTAGTTAGTGGACTTGTTGCCGATGCTACTGATACGGTTGCTATGGATAGACTTGAAAGAGATGAGCGTTTCCAAGAAAGCGTTAGACAAGAAATAGAACGAATTAAAGCAAAGGAAAAAGCAAAACCTAATCAAGAACAAACACCCACTACTAATCAAGAAAAAATTGATAGTAATAACGAATAAAATTCGTTTTACATATGGCTGACGAGCTTTGTACGGAATAAATGCGCTGACGAGCCTTGTACGGAATAGTCTAACTACAGACTTTAAATGGAGGAATTAATGGACGGAATTGACACTACTGTTGTTGGTCAAGCAACTACAACTATTGGTATTGTTGATGGCGCTACTGCTGGAACAACTACTGAACCTGCAAAAGAAATGCCTTTTAGAACTTTTCAAACTCAAAAAGAATTTGATGATTGGAGTGCGGCTGTAAGAAAGCAAGGTGAAGAAAGAGCAATGAAGAAATATAATAATATTTCTACTGCTAATGGCGAAACAATTGATGTTGCAAAATTGACTGAACAAATCAAAAAAGACGTTTATGCGTTGGCTAAAAAGGAAGCTATTGAGCAATATGAGCGTGAACAAAAAATGTCTGCTGAAGAAATTTTTGCAGAAAGACAAAAAGAGTGGGAATCTCGTGTTCGTGAAAAAGAAATTGATTTCAATAAACGAGAAGCAAAGCAACTTATGAAAGAAGCAGGTTTCCCCGACGCAAGAATAGAACTTGAATTAGCATACATTACGCCAGATAGAGAAGCAAGCATTAACAGGGTTGTGGAACTTTGCAACTTGCATAAACAAGAAGAAGAGCAATTGAAAAAATCAATTGCAAGTCAATTCAATTTAGGTAATCCTAATATTAAAATTGGCAATTCTGCTAATATTACAGCAGAACAAGCAAAAAATATGTCGCTTACCGAACGTTCAAAATTATATCAAGAAAACCCTGAATTATATAATCATTTGTTTAAAAATAATTAAATTATTTGGAGGATATTATAATGGCATTCCCTGCAACTGGTACAAAACTTGCAAATCTTATTAACCCCGAAGTTTTGGCTGACTATGTTGAATCTAAACTTATTCCTGCAATCAAATTTGCTCCTTTAGCGGTAGTAAATAGAGATTTGCAAGGAAGAAGTGGCGACACTCTCTCAATCCCTACATACAATTATATAGGTGATAGTTCTATCGTTCCCGAAGGCGAAGATATTCCTATTAAGCAACTTTCGGCTACGAAAACCGATGTAAAAGTTAAAAAAGCTGGCGTAGGCGTTCAGCTTACCGACGAAGCAGTTCTTTCTGCTTATGGCGACCCTATTCAAGAAGCAGGCGACCAAATTCTTGTGTCTATTGCTAATACGGTTGAAAATGAAATCATTACTACTTTAGGTGGTATTGATACTGCTATGACTCATACCGCAACGGGCAAACTTACGAGCGATGTTATCGTTGACGCTTTGGTTAAATTTGGTGAAGATTTAGCTGGCGAAAAAGTATTGTTTGTTTCTCCCCAACAGCACGCAGACCTTGTTAAAGAAGAAAGTTGGGTTAAAGTTACCGATATGGGCGTAGCCGTTCTTATGGAAGGCGTTGTTGGTAAAATCGCTGGTTGTCAAGTAGTTATTTCTGAAAGAATTACTGATACCAACTTTATTATCAAAGCTGGTGCTATTGGTCTTTTACTTAAGAGAGAAACTGAAATAGAAACCGATAGAGATATTATCAATAAGAGTACGGTTATTACCGGTGATAAACACTTTGCTACTTACCTTGCAAACGCAAGTAAAGCAATTAAGATTACTCTTGGCGCTTAATTATTAAAATAAATTTTAAGGATTATATTATGTCGTTATTATTGCATAGACATCGTGAAAAGAATAAAAACTTCTTAAACGAGAATAATAAACAAAATTTAGGGCAAAAAGAAGAGCAAAAGAATATTACCACTTCGGTTTCTCTTACGCCTTCTGCACCCCGTAAAAGAGTTGTAGAACCTTCAAATAAGCAATAAAAGGAAAAGGGCGGTAGTTATGAATATTGTACATATGGATATAGATGATTTAGCGACAACTGTCGTTGCAGAAGCAAAAACTCGATTATGGTATCGAGGAAATATGAACTATGGCGATACTGAACTTACTGCCGTCCTTAACTCTTTGTTTTATAAAGGTATATCTATAATTAGAAAATGGCGAAAACTAAAAATAGACGATGAATTTTTGCAAGGTAAATGGGATAATGAATTAATAGATTTTATTATAAATTCGTATAATTCATTAAATGAAGAAAACCTAAAATCTTATGCGGGTGGCGGTTTTTCAAGAACTTATATTATGTCTGCTGAAAGCATATTAAAATCTCAAATACCCCAAAAAATGTTTTAGTAGGTGATTTTATGATTCCTAACGATTTAAGGGAAATTTATTTTGCGAATTATATAGGAAAGAAAAAAAGTATAAATTATTATACTAATCCTATAAAAATTGATTCAAATATTGTAGAGAATACTTTAAGTTTCGTTAGCGAAAGCGTAGGAAGATTTAAGGATTTTGATATTACGTTAAATATTCCCGTTGGCTCTGAAACGCAACGTATTGACGAGAATTGTGTTTTTTGGGTAAATGTATCACCTAATGCATCTAATAATAATTACGATTATGTTGTTGCTCGATTAGGCACTCCTAATAAAAATTATATAATTGTATATTGTAAGTCAGTTGCGACCAATAATGGAGTTCTTTATTACTCGACCAATAAGAAAGACATTTATGAGTTTAACTTGCCTTATGATTCTAAAACAAACACGGCTATTATTAGATTCAACAAATTTATTCCTTTTGATAGAGATAGCTTAATATGGAATAAAAAACCTAAAGCTATTAGTGATACGGAAGGAAGATTGGTGTATTCTCGTAAAATTATAAATTATAATTGTTACACAATAGAGTTCACTAATTATACGGTAGAAGAAAATGGTAACGGTTAAAACAAAAAACCTTGATAAAGTTATTGAAAAGTTTTCTAATTTTAAAGATAGATTTGATACTGAACATCTTAATAAAATAGCTAATAAAATAGCTAATAAAGTAAGAGATTTTATTGAATTAACCTATACTTCAACAAAAATTATTTGGCAAGAAGAAAATGGTAATCTTAAAGAAATTAGCGGAAACGATGTTAAAGTTATTAATGATAGCACAAGATTTTTTGTTACTATTGGCGCTGAAACCACGCCTTTTGAAATGCCAAAAAGAACAGAAAAATCAGGGCAACAATATCAAGGTTTGCCTAAATTTGTAAATCCATATTTCTTTATTGAATTTGGATTTGGTATTATTGGTGCAAATAATTCTTCAAAATATGCTAATAAGTTTGGATGGAAATACAACATACGTCCATATTCTAACCGTTGGCATTTTAAAGGATTAGATGGCACAAGAACTGAAAGCAGAGGCGGAAAAGGCGCAAATGCAATAGGAAAACTTGCTACTAACTTTAGACAAATTTGCGAAGAAGTTATAACAGAGGAGATGAAGCAATATGCTTAATGAAAGTTTGTATTTTAAAGAAACAGACTTTATTGATACTATCGAAAAAGATGTTACTGAAATCTTTTCTTCCGAAGAAGCAATAAGTTTGTTTGATACTCAAATATATGTTTCTTCTGACTTTGATGCAATTTCAGATAGTCTAATTTTCCCTTGCATTTTTATAGACATAGAAAGTTCTTCTGCCAATTTAACACACGCCGTTGCAAGCCAAACGCAACAATATAGCGACTTTATTTTAACCTTTGAAATTTATTCAAAGCAGGTTAAAGAAATAACACCTGCGAAAGCAACAAAACTTATTGCAGAGTTCTTAATTAAGAATTTGCAACAAAAATATAACTTGTTTGTTTTGTCATCAAATAGACCTTTGCCTAATTTAGATATTACTATTTCAAGGCGTATGGTTTCATTTAGAGGCACAATAAACAATCAAACCTTTATGGTTTATTCAGGCTAAAATAGCCTAAAAAATAAATTTATTTAGGAGATTATTATGGCAATTCCTCTTACAAGTATTGGCGTATGGGTTGGTTATGGTTATCAAGCAACAGAAACCGTAACTCCGCCTACAACGGATTTAACTTTTACTCATATTCCTATGATAAAAGAGATACCTGACCTTGACTCTGCTCCTGATACCATTGAAACCACATCTCTTGATAATGATGAATATAAAACGTATGTTTCAGGTTTAAAAGATTTAGGTGGGGCTTTGGCATTTACAGCAGGACTTTCAAATGACTTGCTTACGCTTTGGAATGGTACGGGAGAAAAAGACTCCCCTACTGCCGTTTGCGATTGCTGGGAAAAAATTAAAGATAGCAATGAAGGTGCATTATGGCTTTGTGTCGATATTCCCGGTTTGACCAAATCAGTATACTTTAAGTTTGAGCCTTCTAAAATTGGTCTTACGGGAGTAGGTGTAAATGAAGCAATCGACGTTGATTTACATATTACTCCTTTGTCCGAGCCTATATGGGATGCTGACCTTGCGGATGCACGTAAACAAGAATTCAGTGCTGCACAAGCAATGAATTACGAATATTAAATATTAAAAATAAATTAACCACCCATAGATAGTGGGGAAGAGCCTGCCCTGTTGTTTTATAACAATTTAAGGGCAGGAAAATCTTTAATTAGACCTTTCTAATAAAAAGAACCTAAATTAGCGTATATCAAAGGAAATATATTATGAATAAAGAAATCGTTGTTAATGGAAAAAAATATAAATTGCCTAAAATTAATTTTATGGCAGTGTGTGAATTAGAAGATTTAGGGTTTGACTTCTCTAAATTGGATAAAAAAATGATGTCGTCAGGCAGAGCATTGCTTGCTTATGTTATGAAAGTAGACCTTGAAACAGCAGGTAAGGCATTTGAAAAACATTTGGAAACAGACCCTAACGGATTCCAAAATATCTTTGTTCCGTTATTTAATATGATTTCCGAAAGCGATTTTTTTCAAAGAATGGCACAACAAACCGTGGCTACGGAGGAAAATTCGTAACCACAGAAAACGAAGAAAGTGAAGGGGTAATGTCCAAATCTCTTGCAGATTATGATTATAGTATGCGAGATTGGATAGAAAATGAATTTTTAGTTCCTTTTTTATCAATAGATGGAAACTATGATTTATTTTGGACACTAACCCCTCGCAATCTTAAATTTTTCTTTCGTGCCGAAGAATTAAAACAAAAACGTGAACATAACATTATTGATGCACATAACTGGCAATTAGGTCTTTATTTTAAACTTGCTCACGCAAGCAATATGGACAATAAAGCAAAATATTTCACTAAACCTAAATTTCAAATTGATATAAAAACAAACGGCGAAAAGAAATTATCGCAAGCTGAAATTGAAAAAGAACGAGCAAGAGTAAAATTATTTTTTGAAAACCTAACAAGTTATGTAAAAGTCAAGAAGTGAGGTAATATATGGCAGAGTTTGAGCAGTTTAGCATAGGGATTAATGTAGAAGGAAATGCAGCCAATACGCTTGAAAAAATTGCTAACGCTTTAGAAGCAATTAAAATAGCAACGGGGAATACAAATGATTTCAAAATTCCTTCTTTTGAAGCGCAAGCAAAATCTGCTCAAATAATTGCAACCGCTACAAATAAAGTATTATCAAACACTGGATTATTAACAAAAAAACAACTTGATTATAATAATGCTTCTATAAGGGCAGTGGCAAGTCAAAGAAAAGTAGAGCAATTATCTATTAAACAAAATGAACTTGCTAAAAAACGTGAAAGTCTTTTACAAAAAGAAGCAGATTTAAAAAAAGAAATAGATAGTCTTGGTGGTGCGAATACTCAAAACGGTGTTGCAACAACTATTACAGAACCTTCTACACCACAAACAAGCACAGTTGAAGAAACGAACAACACAACGAGGCTAACTCAAGCTAAAAAAGAATATGCTTCTGTTCAAAAGCAATTAATTACTGTTAATAATCAAATCGATTCAACAACTCGTCAACAGCAAAGTGCAAATGATGCTTTAGTAATCTCTACAAACAATTTAACAAAAGCAAATATTTCTTTAAACGAAAGCAAATTAAGAAATAGGTTTACATCTGAAGATTTAGTAAGTTCTTTAAAATCTATTGCAAGAACAATAACAACTATTACACAAGTAGTAAGTAGACTTGCTCGTGGCGTTTTTTCTGCAATAAAGGCAAGTGGTGAATTTGTTGAAAACTTAAACTTGTTTGCTGTAACCTTTGGGGAAAATTATCAAAAAACATTAGATTGGGCATTAGATTTTGCGGACAATCTGGGTGTTGCATCAAGTGAAATAGTTCGTTTTACAGGTTTATTTAAGCAATTAGCAGTATCAATAGGCGTTGCAGATAATGTTAGTGATAAAATGTCAAAAACATTAACGCAGTTAGGTTATGATTTAGCATCATACTATAATATTGACACTGAAAGCGCTTTTGAAAAGTTACAGGCAGGTATTTTTGCTGGACAAACTAAACCATTACGTTCATTAGGTCTTGACGTTACTGCTCAAACATTAGATGACTTACTAAAGACCAACGAAGCCTTTAAAAACATTGGTGTAAGTAGTAGTAAAGGATTGTTGCAAGCCGAAAAAGCAATGTTGAGAATGATTGCAGTTTTGCAAAATTCTCGAAATTCTTTTGGCGATATGAAAAGAACTATAAATACTTTATCTAACCAAATTAGAGTATTTCAAGGTTCTTGGGAAAACTTAAAGCTTGCAATAGGCGATGTGTTTTCTGAACCATTTAAAAATGCCTTAACTTATATCAATGGATTTATAATTGGTATTACAAAGATTATTCGAGTTTTTAAACCTTTACAAAAAGAAACAGAAATTGCTGCAAATTCGATGAAGCAATATGCTGATGAAACAGAAGATGCGGCAGACCAAACAGATAAAGAAAAAAGCAATCTTGATATTGACGAATTTAGGTCATTAAGTAGCGCAGAAGATTCAGAACTGTCTGCATCAGAAGCAATTAGTGCCGAGTTGGAAAGACAATTAGCCTTATATGATGAATTGTATAACTCGCAAGCCCAAGGCGAAAATATGGCTACTAAAATAGCAGAATCTATAAAGAATTGGTTTGTTGTAACAAACGAAGATGGTTCATTTGGTGGTTTTACAGACAAAGCTAAAGGTTTATTGGCTGTAATTATTGCTATTGGTGTCGCTTTTGCAAAAATTAAAATTTCTTCGTCGCTTTCAGCAGTTAAAACAATAATTTCAGATAACGCAACAAAAGTAGCAGCAGGTTTAAACGGTGAAGTAAAAAAACTGACAACAAGTCAAAAATTATTAAATTCTGTTTTTTCAAAATCAGGACTTATAACATCTTCTCTTATAGGTGTTTTTATTTATGGCTATGCAACAAATGAAGAATTTAGAGAAAGTGTAAATAAATTAGTACAAGCTGTTTTAAGTGGTTTTGGAAAACTTACAAATATATTTAAGCCTATTTTAGGCGCATTAAAATTATTATTAGATGTAGTAATAGAACTTATTACTCCTATCATAAATTTAATTGCTTGGTTTGCTAACCTTGGAGATGGGATTGGCGCATTAATTATATTAATAGGAATACTTGTTGTTAAACTTGTTTATGATTTAGCAACAAAAGGAATTAGTAGTTTTTTATTTAAAGCACTATTAAACGCACAAATTGGGATTTATAAATTTTCTGCATCATTAAAATCCTTATGGGCAAAATTAGGTACAACTAAAGCAAAATTTATTGGTGTAGGTATTGGTGTTGGATTACTTGTATATCAGGTAGCTAATCTTGTTATGAATTGGGATAAAATGAGTGGTGCACAAAGAGTAATCGGTATTTTGGGCGCTGTAGCAGCAACTGCGTTTGTTGCAGCCATCGCCATTACGGGAATGCAGTCTGCGTGGACTTTAGGAATTGGAGCAGCTGCCATAGCTTTAGGTTTAGCAAGTGCTATTATGTCAATGAAAAGTAGTATGAGCGACGCAGAATCATACGCATCAAATTTAAGTTCATCAATAAGTGGTTTTGCTACTGGTGGTATCACCGATGCTAACTTAATTATGACACACGAAAATGGTGTTCGTGAATGGGTTGGTAAGCAAGGACACTCTACGGCGGTAGTAAACGATACACAAATGTCCAGCGTAATGTCGCAATCGGTAAGAGATGGTTTATTAGAAGCAATGTCTTATGGAGTAGGTAATAATCAACCTATCGATGTTACGGTACAAGCAGTTCTTGACGGACAAAAAATATATGAAAGTACAAAACGAATAGCACGCAAAAACGGTCAAAAATTTGCGAACGTATAAAAACTGAATAAATTAACTTTGGAGAATAAACGAGATATGCAGACCTTAAAACAACAAGCATTGTTAAACCGTAGTGTAAGCAATACAGCGGTTATGTTTAGTAGAAATAATGAGCAACAACTAACAGGCGATGAAGCAAAAAAGATTGCTCGTATTTGGATTGACGGCGAAATAATAGGTGGCTATCTCGTTTATTCCGCTTTAGACGTTAAATCATACGCAAAAGAACCTGTGCGTAGTACAAGTGGTGTTATTGAGAATTTAAATGCGTATACAACGTTTTTAACCCCTACTGTAACCATAGAGTTTAAGTATATGCCTATAAATACATATAGGACTATAATTAGGCTAATTCAAGCAAGAAATGAGCACGTTGTAAAATATTATGATATTGTTGCAGACAAGTTTGTTACAAGAAAAATGTATTTTAAGCCCGAACAAATGCCTGAATTGTTTTCAAAGAGATATGAAGTTTTAGCAGTACTTAACTATAAACTTGAATTAGTAGGAACAAATAGTAATCTTGATTTAATACAAATTATGTATCATCCTAATCCCCCTGTTGAAGTAACAACAAATATGGGTAGTTTAGGTAGTATTGATTCATACCTTAATGGAGAAGAAGTTGTAATTGGTGAAGATGCTAATGCTAAACAAGTAATAGAAAACTCTGATATTATAGATGCAGGATATAAATTTACTTATTGGACATCAAATGCCGATGGAACTGGTGCTAAATTTATAAACGGTCAAGTGTATACTATAAATGATACTTATTCTGAAGAAGAAACTAAATTAGAAAACGAATTGCTTGTAACAAATAAAGTAATAAATCTTTATGCGCAATGGAATAGTACAAACGAATATACTTTATCTTATAATTATGGTATTGGAGCAATAGCAACTGATAGCGAAGGACAACAAATAATCTCTAAAACAGTAGTTTATAATGAATCGACTTATGGAGCATTGCCTAATGCAGTTGCACCAGACGTAATATTTAATGGAACGTCTTATGCGGGAGCTAATGTATATACTACGAAAGGTTGGTATAAAACACCAACAATAGGTGCAAATCAATCGGCTATTAACCCAACAGATAAATACAACATTAAAGGCAATACAACAATTTATTTAATATTTGAGCCAAATGAATTTAGTATTACTTTTAATACTAATGGAGCGGATGCTCCACAAGATGGATATAGTCAAATTAAAAACAAATACGGCACAATGATTTATGCTCCACAAAATCCTACAAAAGATGGTTATACTTTTAATGGTTGGTGGATACAAGGTAGTGGCGAAACAGAAGATAAAGACGTTCAATTTATGTTTGGTACAATGCCACCTACAAACATAACAGTTTATGCTAAATGGATTGAAAAAGAAGATTAAGGAAACTTTATTATGATTACAATGACTGCCGAAATAGAAATTTTTCAGGGCGAAAGTTTTGACAATGTAAACATATCTATTACTGATAGCAACGGTTCAAATGTTCAAAGCAATATTTCTGCAAATATTTCTAATATTTTTAGTAAAATAAAACCTAAATTTTCAAAAAGAAATCCTTTTATTATAGGAAGTAGCGTTTTGAGTGGTGGAGCAACGTTCTCTAATGGAGAACAATATTTTATAACAAATTGTTTTTCAAGCGCAACAAAAGATGAAAATTCCAATATATATCCTTTTGAAAACGATATAATAATTACTATGGAGAGTATTGATTATGTATTGGGTGTATTACCAACTGTTTTTTCTATTTTGTTTGATGTTAGTGATAATGTATATCCCCCCCAAATTATAATAAATGGATATAACGATTTAGATGTAAAACAATGGACAAATACTTATTTACCAGAAACACCTTACTTTACTGTTGCGAATTTAGATAACAGTAATTGTGTTAGGTATGAAATTATAATAAATGGATTAAACAAGCCTAATTCACAATTAATTTTATTAGGCGTTTATTCTCAATTATCTATTTATGCCGATAAAAGAAATTTAATCTCTCTTGATTCAGATAGAAAGGATAGAAGTGATAACGGACAACCTTCTTTTGGAGTAATTTCAAACGGAGGCGAAATTTCTTTGTTAGACCAAACTGGCGAAATTAAAACTTACGCCCAATTAGGCTTGCTTACTCATAATTTACCAATTAAACTTTATATAGAAGATACTTTATCAAAAAAAGAACGACAAGTTTTTGCAACAATGTATTCTGAAAAATTTAATTATGATAATATTAATTACCAATTAAATATATCTTTAACGGATGGTTTAACTAAATTACAAGAAGGTAAAGACATAATTAAAAATTTGTCAGTTCATCCTATAGGAGTATCAAGTTCTTTAGACCGTCTTTATGGATATTCTTTTGGAGAATTAGTATCGGATTTAACAAACCAAATACAAAATTTTAATATTGATTTTGAAGGAGATTTTTTTAATAGGTTTAGGTTTGAATACCCTATGTTGGATTATGCAACACCTTGGCAACAGTTTCAAAAATTATGTGATATAACAGGAAGTAATTTGTGGCTTGATTCAATATCTAATCCTAAATTAATTTCTCAATTCGATGAAAAAACAATAGCGAATCGTCCAAGAATTAAAATCACACCTAACCAAATATACGGAGATGCTATTGTTGATTATGTAAAAGACAATAGACAAAATGGCGTAAAAGAAGAAATTATATCTATAAATTTTGTACAAGACGATAACGAAACTGAAGAAATTGATGAAAGCATACACCAAG
This sequence comes from Christensenellaceae bacterium, assembly GCA_045542055.1. Classification (GTDB taxonomy): domain Bacteria; phylum Bacillota; class Clostridia; order Christensenellales; family Borkfalkiaceae; genus UBA1259. Next base: position 20,037 of record JAZQKH010000046.1, read on the forward strand.
TTCTCAAGACAGAAAACATAATAGAAGATACTAATAAATATCCTTTAAAATTAACAGAATCTACTAGTATTAAATCTGCTGTACTAGTTGGTATTCAATATCTTCCCGGTTTTTCTTATCATATGGGGCAATTTAAATTTGAAATCGAAACAAAAACACAACATTTTGTTTCAGATGCTTTGCCACAAATTTATGAAGATACATTACAAATTATTGCCAATATTACAACATCTGGTACTAGAGTAGATATTGATAAAGATGTTACTGCTTATTTTATAAATGAAAAAGTAGAAATATTTAATTCTGCATATTTTTCTCAAAATTTACTTAAACAAGAAGTAGAAAAAATAATTAGTCCTATTTATGATTTTCTTGATTTTAGAGATACTTTGCCACAAATCCAACAACGACTAATGAGAGTGGGTTATATTCAATATAAAATTATTGTAGATTCAGAAGGAAAACAAAGACTTGAAGGATACATTACATATTTATCTAACATACAAAGTTATTGGGCTTCATCGCAACCGAGTACTAGCCCGCCAACAAGCATTCCTGATGATTATAATGACGCACTTTTTAAAAAAGCATCTTATTCTACTATGAGTGCTATTACTATTTCTATAACTCAATTAGAATATGAAACGAACACAATAAAACAATCATTTGGTTCATCCCCTTATTTTTCAATAGATAGCAATAGCTTGCTACAACAAACAGCCACAGTTTTTTCACAAAGTCCTGATATTGCATCACCACTTGCCTTTATTGGTGGGGGAGAAAATAATAGCAATACTAATAGTATTAGTAGTATGCCATTAAGCGAGTATATAGCAATAGCATTAATTAAAGAATGGGAAAAAGGTAAAGAAACGGCAACAATTACTTGTTCTGTTGGAGAATATTATAATTACACTGATTCTTTGGATGTTTTAATTTCAACAAAAATAGAAAACAAATATATAGACGCTATTACTGGTTATAAAACTATACCAATGCTTTTTGAAGTGGGAGATGTTGTAATTCCATTTATTCTTTCTCCCGATGGTAACGAAATTCCATTATCACGCTACAATGACGGTTATCCTAAAGAATATTTAATAACACGCATAAAACACTATTACGATGGCTCGTGTATGCAAGAAATGGATTTGCAAGAAATTATAGATAGTAAAGCGTTGAAATCTATGCCTAATAGCAACAATAATTCAAACGATACCCCCGGTGGAGCAACGCCTATTTAATTACGTTGCTCTTTTCCTAATATTCAACAATTTATGGAATTTTGTTGACAATTTGATTAAATTAGTATATACTAAAATACAAGAGGTGTAAAAAATGGCTGAAAATGAATATTTAGAACCTAAACGTTTTGATTTAAGCGAAATAAACAATGGAAAAAAATACAAACAAGGCGATGGCATACAACCTGATGCCATAAATGCGCCTCTTGAAGCGGCGGCTTATATATTAGGATTAGGAGAAAACCCTGATATTAGTGAAATAGACGGAACGGGAGAACCTTCTGTAACTATTTCATCATATGATGGAAATAACCCTGCTCCTGCACAATTAATTTTTAAGAATTTAAAAGGTCGGTCTTTTTATGTTTTAAATTCAAGTTTCGGTCCAACTATAACAGGTACGACTATTATTAATTACAGTACTACTATTCCTTATGACATTACATCTTCTACTTCTATTATTAAAAATGGTATTCCTAAAGTTGGCGAAAACATTTTAGGCTTTGCTAATTTAGCAGCGACAACAAATACAGTAGACTTAAATAACCCCAAAAAATATATTTGTGTGTATACAGTTACAAATGTTACGAAGAACATAGTGGATGGAGCCCCATCAAAAACGTCAGGAACCATAACAGCAACAATAACAGCGGGTTTTGAAGTAAGTCAATTTCCTTCTTTATCTTTGTTACGCCCTTTTATTAATTTTGATTCTACTATTTGGCAAGAAAATCAAACTGTTTCTATATCACGAAATCTTTTTAATCGCCCCCCTAAAACAGATGAGGCTGTTTTTGCTTTTGTAGAATTGGCTAATCAAACAGACATTCTTTTTGTTCTTTTTAGAGTTACACAAGTAGGTACAAGTTATGTAACATTAGAAAGTTCATATTCTATAGGCATAAAAGGAAATACGGGTAATGGTATTCAAGCAGTAACATTAACTGAAGAAAAAGGGCTTGATTTCACTATGACTGATGGAACGCACCTTTATACTTCAAGTGTACAAGGCGAGAATGGCGCAGGATTTTACATCACTACAAGTCCAATTTCTCTATCAATAAATTCCACTTTAACAATATCTCTTTCTACAATACAATATACTGCCAACATAACACCCAAAGTTAATGACATAATTTTTTCAATAAGTTCAGCAAGTAATGGGTATTTTGGTAAGATTGTTGCAATAAATACTACAAATTCTACTTGCACGGTTTTAACTATTGCAAACTTTGCTAACGAAATAAATAGTTTAACGTTAAATGTTAATGGGGAAGAAACTATTTTTGACGGCTCTAATCCCAAAACAGTTAATATTGATTATAGCAATAAAAACCTGCTTATAAATCCAGATTTTAAAATAAATCAAAGAGAAAGTACCACATATACTTATAGTGGCGCAGCAAGTTACACGGTAGATAGGTGGACTTTTGACTCGGCATCTTATACAAGTTCAACACTTACGCCCAACACGGGTTCGGGTATGACCTTGTATAATGCTATTTCTTCTGTTCATATTGTTCAGTACATAGAAACGCCGTTGGAACTGTCAACGCAATATACGATTTCAGCAAATAGTCCAACAGGAACAGTAAAAGCGACATTTACAACGCCATCGGCATTACCTACATCTACAACTAATTATGTGCGGTTGTTGGTATCGGGGAGCAGTGGAACAACTGTCGGACAATTAAATGTTCGTTATCACGCAACAAAGGGCTATTGGTGTGTTAGAATTGCCACCGAGGTAGGGGAAACTCTTACACTAAACTGGGTTAAACTCGAAAAGGGTGCTATTGCAACATCGTTTGTTACTCCTGAACCGACAACGGAATTATTGAAATGTCAAAGATATTATTATCAAACAAAAACAGGTAATAATTATGGTGTACTATCACCCGTAGGATGGATGCAGAGCGCTACTCAATTTAGAGTACTTTATGAGTTGCCTACAACACTAATGAAAGAACCCACTGTATTAATAAATGGAAATGTTACTGTAAGTTTTGGAAGTGGCACAACTAAACTTACAGTAACGAGTACTGGTAAACAACATTGGCACGGAGATAAACAAATTTTAATAATAACAACATCCGAAGGAACAAAAGATGCAACAGGTTGTTATCTTCAAGCCAACAATGATACGACCGCTCACATTGCTTTTGATGCCGAGATTTAATACAAAAATTAAAGAGGTGAAAAATGCTACCTGAAGTTTTAGGAAATCCTGCAATAGAAATAATACAAGGCGATAGTTACGCTTTAAAAGCGACTATAGATAAAGTAAATAATGATTTAATTAAACAAGTAATTTTTACTTCTAATACTTTAGGTATACAACAAGACCTTTTTTATGCCAATGGAATTTATATATTATATTTTTCGAGAGAAGATACTGCTCAAATGCAGCCAATAGCAGGCAATTACGATTTAACAGTAGTTTTTACTAATGATAAACCAAAAACTATTGTAAAGAATGCTCCAATAAGAGTTATAGGAAAGAATAATAAGGTGGATTACAATGGCTGATATAAGAGTTATTTTAGCCGACGAGGCTGATGAAAAAAATTCTATAAAAATTGATATTCAAGACACTATAACTTTTGGCACAGGTAGCGACATTGAACCCATAACAAATCATAGCGAATTAAACCAACTTGGCTATGACGAAAGTGGACACACAGGCTTTGCTCGAAGTGATATAAGTGTATTAGAAGAAAGTGATTTGTCTAATACAAACGCTTTAATTTCTATTTATGAAAATGGCAAACAAAAAAGAACTACATTAGCAGCTATTTTAAACAAAGTAGAGCACCCTGATATTCCTGAAAGTGGCACGACAGACCACGCTGCCTTATATAATAGAGATAAAGAAAACCAACACCCTATTTCAGCAATCACGGGGCTTGAAAATAAATTTATTGAGATAGAAGAAAAGTTTCAAACAATAGATAATACTTTTAATTCTATAAATGTATCTTTTGAAACTATAAACAATAATTTTACTCAAATATCAAGCACATTAAACACTTTAAGCGAAAGCATTAACAAAAATTCGCAAGATATAAAAACCAATCAAGAAAATATTGCTCAAACTAATGAAAAGGTTTTAGAACTTGAAAATCAATTAGGTAATATTTCTATTGATAAAATAGACGCATCAAAAGTTGTTTTCAATGAAGCAGTTACCACTGCATATAAAATAGGTAATATTGAACTTGTAAATGGTGTAGGAACTTTATTTGCAAAAGACACTACTTTGCTACAAGGTCTTAAAGATATATTTGAAAAAGAAATCATACCTAAAATTACTCAACCAAGTGTATCTATTACATTTAGCCAAGCAAAAGCATACGAAGCAGGCACTAAACTAACACCTTCTTATTCTGCAAGTTTTAGTAGTGGTTCTTATGAGTTTGGTACATTAAGTGGAACGGGAACAGGTGTAACATTAAATAGTTGGAGCATTAAAGATACTCGTAATAATACTTTAACAACTGCGAGTGGAAGTTTTAGCGAATTACAAGTAACTGACGGAATTAGTTACAAAATAACTGCTACGGCAAATCACTCAAAGGGCTTAATTCCCATTACAAGCAGTAAAAACGAGTATAGTAGTGGGCAAATTCAAGAAGGCTCTAAATCAGCCACCAGTGGCGCAATTACGGCGTTTAGAAACACTTTCCACGGTACACTTACAACAAAATCCGATATAACTTCTACAATAGTGCGTGGATTAGCAGGAAAGTCGGGAAAAACATTATCAAATGGTAATTCGTTTACGGTTTCTGTTCCTGTGGGAGCGTTAAGAGTTGTAATAGCATACCCCGCAACATTAAGAAATTTAACATCAATAAAAGACGTTAATGGACTTAATGCAGAGATTTTATCAGGATTTACACAATTATCAAACGTAAACGTTTATGGCGCTAATGACTATAACGCAATAGCATATAAAATTTATATACAAGATTTTGCTAATGCTAACGACAAAGCAAATACTTATACGGTAGTAATATAAAAAGGAGAAAAGAAAATGGCTGATTTTGGTAAACTAAATTTTTCAGTAGCGTTTAATCCCGTTTCGGCTTTCCCACTTGATGCAAGATGTTACTTTTCTTCTTTGGCATCGGCGCAAGTGGCTGCTTCAAAAGCACAAGAAGTTGGTAGTACTACTACAGTATATTACTATGGTATGCAACTTGTAGTAGTAGAGAATAATGTTGCTACTTGGTATGTAATACAACCAGATAAAACCCTTAAAGAGCTTGGAAGTGGTAGTGAAATTGACACAAGTAATTTTGTAAAAAAAAGCCAAATAGGAAGCAATCTTGAAATTGACGATAAAGGTATGGTTAATGTATTAACTACCGATAATGCGGAAGGCGATAATACAAGACCTATAACTTCAAAAGGTACATATACAATAGTTGGAAATATTGATACTCTTTTAGGTACAATATAAAAATAAAAAATAATTATAGGAGAATTTTAAAATGGCAGCAGGAACTAATATTTCCGAGAGAATTGCTAATATTCAAGCTTCAAAGCAAAAAATAAATGCTCGTCTTGTTGATTTAGGCGTTGCTCTTGAAACTGATGATTTAGCAACAATGGCTACAAAGATTGACGAAAACATTACCAATCAAGGCGCTGTATCGGCAACCGTTGTAGAAGGACAAACTTATACTATTCCTAAAGGTTATCACAATGGTAGTGGTACAGTAACAGGTTTAACCGATACTACAGGTGAAGCAGAAAAATATAAACTTCAATCAAAAGCAGTAACACCTACTAAAAACGAGATTAACATAACCCCTGATAATGGTTATTATGGTTTATCAGATGTAACAGTAAACCCTATACCTACGGCTTATCAAGACGTTACGGCTGTTACAGCAGGAGCAGGTGATGTACTTACTGGTAAAACTATTGTTAATGCAAGTGGTACAGTTGTAGCAGGTACTATGCCTAACAATGGTGGTATAACACAAACATTAACAACTACAAAAACTTCTTATACTGTACCATCAGGATACCACAATGGCGAAGGTATTGTCGCAATTAACGTTGAAGAAAAAAGCGCAACGCCTACTAAATCGGCACAATCAATTACGCCTTCGACAGGTTCTGTTTTAGGAGCTGTTAATGTAGCTGCAATTCCTGCTGAATTTGTTGATGTTACTGACACTAACGCAAAGGCTGCTCAAATTTTAACAGGTTATTCAGCAGCGGTAGACAAAGGCGATGGTACTTATGGTGTTATTGATGGTAATATGGCTAATCAAGGCGCTGTTAGTCAAACCCTTAATACAACTACAACAAGTTATACTATCCCCGCTGGTTATCATAATGGTTCAGGTAAAGTTACTGTTAAAACTGAAACTCCTTCATCTTCTGTAACTCCTTCAACCGAAGAGCAAGTTATTACCGGTGCAGATGGTGCTTTATTAACAAAAGTAACGGTAGCAGGTGATGAGAATTTAGTAGCAGGTAATGTTCGTGCAGGAAAAAGCATTTTTGGCGTTGCGGGTTCATTTACATCCGATGCTAATGCCACCGCCGCTGATATGCTTTTAGGCAAAACGGCTTATGTAAATGGTGCGAAGGTTACGGGTACTATAACATCAACCGCTTTTGAAGATGCTAATTTTAGTATTACAAATGAAGTTGAAGGACCGTCGGTCCCGGATTATCCCAATACTTATAGCACAATAATTCCTTCAGCTTATTATCCAAATGGTGCAACAGTAAGAGTAGGTGCCATTAGTAAAACAGTTACTCCTACAAAAGAAACTCAAATCATAGATAATGGAATTGAATTCTTAACTACTGTAACGGTTAATCCAATCCCTGCTGAATATATTACCACTACTGATGCAGATGCTGTCGCAGGAAATATTTTAGAAGGCAAAACTGCTTATGTAAATGGCGTAAAAGTAACAGGTGCTATGACCAATAATGGTTCGCCCACTGCAAGCATTACTGGTCTTGACGCTACTAATTCAACCTATACGATTGCTCCCGGTTATTATAGTGGTGGCACTGTTTCACTAACAAGTGATATTGAAGATTTACTTGCTGCTATTTAATTTACATAAATTTAAGTGAGAAAGCCTAATAATTAATTATAATGTGAATGTGGATATGTGGAAGATAGGGATGTTAAATCTGCAATAACGATATTATATGAAGCAATTAAACAGGTTGGGGAACACAACCTAAATCTACAGGAGAGTTTTGTCACTGGGTTATTATCTCAAGGTAGTAACT
>JAZQKH010000047.1:0-12262 GCA_045542055.1 Christensenellaceae bacterium
TGGCTCACAGAACGACATGGCTACGATCCGACTTCTGTTAAACTACCCTATGACGTAGAATTTAAACCCGATGGCAAATCGCCACTCGCAAAGCACGATGGCTTTATGAACACCACTTGCCCCGTTTGTGGTGGGCCGGCACATAGAGACCCCGACACTCTTGATACGTTCGTTTGTTCAAGTTGGTATTTCTTAAGATATCCTGACGCTCACAACTCTAAAGAGCCTTTTAACCCTGAAATTATAAACAAAATGCTTCCGGTTGATAAATACGTTGGCGGTGCTGAACACGCATGTATGCATTTATTGTACTCTCGTTTTGTCACTAAGGCATTGCGTGATATGGGCTATCTAAATTTTGACGAGCCGTTTAAATCACTTATACACCAAGGAACTATTTTAGGACCTGACGGCTTTAAGATGAGTAAGTCTAAGGGCAACGTCGTTGCCCCTGACCCATACGTTAACGAGTATGGCTCTGACGTTTTAAGGCTTTACTTAATGTTTGGCTTCTCATATATAGAAGGCGGTCCTTGGAGTGAGGACGGCATTAAAGCAATAGTTAAATTCCTTGATAGGATTGAAAGATTAGCCATTAAAATTAAGCAACAAAAATCTAATAAAAATGCGTCTATCGGCAAAGAAGAAAAAGAACTATTATACGCTGTTAACTACGCAATTAAGTGTGTTGACAAGGATATGGAAAGTTTTTCGTTTAACACTGCAGTTGCTAGACTTATGGAATTACTTAACAGCCTAAGCAAATACGATACACTAGAAGTTAAAAACTTGAGCGTATTTAAGGACAGCTTTAAGAAACTTATTCTTTTACTTTCACCTTGTGCTCCCCACTTCTGTGAAGAAATATGGGAGCTTTTAGGCGGAAAAAGTTCAATATTCAATCAAGACTACCCTGTTTGTGATGAAAACGCATTAGTTCGTGACGAAGTTGAAGTTGCCGTTCAAATTAACAGCAAGATGAAAACTAAGATTTCTTTAGCGAACGGTCTAAGCGAAGAACAAATTAAGGAACTTTTACTAAGTGATGAAAAACTCGCTAAAGAACTTGAAGGCAAACAAATCAAAAAACTTATTGTCGTACCCAAAAGACTTATAAATATTATCGTTTAATTTGAATTATTATGAAAAAACCACAAATCGTACCAGCACAAAGATATAGCCCTTCTGCTAAGGAAGGGCTTACTTTTGAACAAGTTAATACTCGTATAAAAGAGAACAACGTTAATAAAGTTGCCGAATCTTATTCTAAGTCGTATTTAAATATATTTGTTGGCAATATTTGCACGTTTTTTAACCTATTAGGCTTGATAGTTTGCATTTCACTTATATGCGTTAAGGCACAGCTATCCCAATTTTTCTTTGTTTTAATTTACCTTGCCAACACCGCCATAGGTATTATTCAAGAAATTAGAGCTAAACTTTGCATTGAAAGGCTTAAACTTGTGGTTGACAAAAGCACAAAAGTTCTTAGAGATGGCAAAATTGAAGAAATATCGTCAAAAGACGTTGTTTTAGATGATATTATTTTACTTGAAACAGGCAATCAAATTCCTACGGATAGTATAATTGTAGAAGGTGCTATTGAAGTTAACGAAGCGTTGCTTACTGGTGAATCTGTAGCTGTGAGAAAAGGAGTTGGCGATACACTTTTTGCTGGTAGTTTCATAACGTCTGGCAACTGTCGTGTAAGGGCTGATAAAGTTGGTAAGGATAATTACATAGAACAGCTTTCCGCTAAGGCTAAAAAGTATAAAAAGCCTTATTCAGAGCTTATGACTTCGCTCAGAAACATTATTAAAACCATTGCATTTGTAATCGTTCCACTCGCTATAGTTTATTTGATTAAACCATACGTATTCGAACATCTAAACCCTGAATTTGCGGAAGTAGTTGAAGGAACTTCAGCAGTAGTTATAGGCTTAATACCTTCAGGAATGTTTTTGCTTACGAGCGTTGCATTAGCCGTTGGTATTATTAAGCTTGCACGACACAAAACGTTAGTTCAAGACTTGTACTCTTTAGAAACTTTGGCAAGGGTTGACACTCTATGCTTTGATAAAACCGGCACTATCACTGACGGTAATATGTCTGTTAAAGAGATAATCAATATAGAAGGTATCGACTTAGATAGCAAAAGCATTATTAGTTCAATGCTATTCGCTTTAAACGACAACAATCAAACTGCCACTGCACTTAAAAACTATTGTGGTCAAAACAACTCTCTTGAAGCAATTTATACCCTTCCGTTTAATTCGGAAAGAAAACTCTCCGCCGTAACGTTTAGGGACTTAGGGACTTTTTGTTTTGGCGCACCTGAATTCGTTTTATCAAAAAAAATATATTCAACGGTTAAACAAACTATCGATAACTATGCTTTAATGGGGCTCAGAGTTATGGTTTTTGCTAAATCTAATACTCCCCTTTCTGACAACTCTATTCCAAACGATTTTGAGCCCATATCTATTATATTGCTTGAAGATAATATTAGAGAAGACGCTGTCGAAACTATTCGTTGGTTTAAGGAAAACGGCGTTACTATTAAAGTTATTTCGGGCGACAACCCAATAACTGTTTCCGAAGTTTCTAAAAGGGTTGGTATTGAAAATGCCGATAAATATATAAACCTTGAAGGATTGTCTGACCAAGAAGTATATGATTGCGCCGATAAATATACCGTGTTTGGTAGGGTTTCCCCCGAACAAAAAGCAATTATAATACGCTCACTTAACGAACACGGGCACACCACTTCAATGACGGGTGACGGCGTTAACGATATTTTAGCACTTAAAGAAGCAAACTGTGCTATTTCAGTAGCGTCTGGAAGTGAAGCGGCGAGAAACGTATCACACTTGGTTTTACTTGATAACAACTTCAACTCATTACCAAAGGTCGTTTATGAAGGAAGACGTGTAGTTAATAATATTCAAAGTTCTGCTTCCCTTTACCTTATGAAAACGGCGTTCACGTTCTTGCTTTCTATAATCGTATTGTTAGTGCCTTTTATATCAACCTATCCCTTCGTTACTTCGCATATGATTGTTTTAGAAGTTTTCGTAATCGGTATGCCTTCTTTCTTCTTGTCAATGCAACCGAACAGCAATAAAATCGAAGGCAAATTCTTAAATCAAGTTATTACTAAAACACTACCTTGTGCGTTTATAATGATATTTGGCGAAATCATAATACTTATTTTGCAAGGCGTAATTGGCGAAGCAGGTGGTTTTTCAAGCGATATATGTACAACTTTAGGTGCTTACGCTTTAACGTTTGCTGGCGCAATTAGTTTACTATCTATTTGCTTACCACTTAACAAATTTAGAGGCACTATGTTCTTTACTTGTTTATTCTGTATCTTAGCGTTCTTCGTTTTAGGTATTCTTGGGTTATTATCGAATATGAGTTATATTCCAATGCTACCCCTACTTTCCTACTGGAAACAATACTTAGTTTTAATTTGCTTATTGATAATCGATTTCCCGTTGTTAATACTAATTAAAAAAGCACTTATAAAGATTACTCAAAACAAGGCGAAATAAAGTTTTACAAAATAAAAAATGCTGACCTTATGGTCAGCATTTTTTTATTCAGTTTTAATTAATTTTTAGATTCGATAAGCTTAATAATATCGCCTACGGTTTTGATATCTACAGCATCTTCTTCAGGAACAGTAATATCGTATTCTTCTTCAAGATTCATAAGCATTTCTACAACGTCAAGTGAATCTGCACCCAAATCTTTAACTACTTCCTTTTCCTCTGTAATTTCTTCAACAGGTTTATTTAACTGCTTAGATATAAGTTCTTTAACTTTTTCTGCCGTCGTCATAAACTAACCTCCATATTTGTATATTATAATTATACTATAACATCAACTAAAAATCAAGCACAATTATAAAATATTAATATACTCTTGTTGTTTTTTTGTTTTGAATATTTTATTAAATACTTAAAAAGCGTGGCTTTTGCCACGCTTTTTTAAATATTAACCACGTAGGTCATTTAACTGAGCAACAAGTTTTTCACGCATATCGATATACTTATCTCTCTTTGCTTTTTCGTTGTCAACAAGCGATTTAGGTGCTTTTTCCAAGAAGCCGTTGTTTGATAGCTTTCCGTTTGCCCTTTTAATTTCACTCTCTACCGAGTTAAGTTCTTTAGTAAGACGTTCGATTTCGCTATTGATATCAACAAGTTCGCCAAGTGGAATAAATAACTCTGCCCCGTCAATTACTTGTGAAACAACCTTTTCAGGTAAATTAGCTTTATCGGTTACAAACTCAATATCGGCAACACCTGCGAGTTTTTGAATATACACTGCACCGTTTTTAATAAACTTAGGCGTCTCAGTTGCAACGAATAGGTTTACCTTTTTAGAAGGTGCTGCGCCAACCTTTGCCTTAATGTTACGAATGTTTTTAATAACTTCCTTAATTCTTTCAACTTCCTTAGCAGAAGCAAAGAAATTAAGTTTATTATTATACCTTGGGAATTCTTCAAGCATAATCGGGCCTTTAGCACCAGGAATATCCTTATAAACCTTTTCGGTAATAAAAGGCACGAAGGGGTGCATAAGCTTTAAGATTTGACCTAATACGTATACTAAAACACTAATCGTATCGGCACGCTTTTTATCGTTTTCGCCATATAAAATAGGTTTAGTAAGTTCAATGTACCAATCGCAGAAATCGGTCCATACAAAGTCGTATAAGTTTGCTAACGCAACGCCCATTTCATATTTTTCCATATTAAGCGTTACTTCTTTAATGGACTTATTTAGTTTTGTAATAATCCATTTATCAGCAATGCTTAATTTACAATCACTAATATTTGAAATCTTCTGACCTTCGGCATTTAATAAAACGAAACGTGAAGCGTTCCAGATTTTATTCATAAAGTTTCTTGCGCCTTCAATCTTTTCGTCAGAAAATCTCATATCACTACCGGCAGCAACGCCGTTAATGAGAGAGAAACGTAAAGTATCTGCACCGTTTTTAGCAATAACGACAGTTGGGTCGATGCCGTTACCTAACGACTTACTCATCTTTCTACCTTGTGAATCCCTTACCAAGCCGTGAATAAGAACGTTCTTAAACGGAATACGCTTCATATGTTCTATACCAGAGAAAATCATTCTTGCAACCCAGAAGAATATAATATCATAACCGGTAACTAACACGTCAGTCGGGTAAAAATATTTTAAATCTTCGGTCATTTCAGGGTAGCCTAACGTAGAGAACGGCCAAAGCGCTGAAGAAAACCAGGTATCCAAAACGTCTTCGTCTTGCCTTACGTTTTTACTTCCACACTTAGGGCAAACGTGGACGTCAGTTTTACTAATAACCATTTCGCCACAATCGTCGCAATAGTATGCAGGTATTCTATGCCCCCACCAAAGTTGACGTGAAATACACCAATCCCTTACGTTTTCCATCCAGTTAAAGTATATCTTAGAAAATCTATCAGGTGTGAACTTAACTTTTTTGCTTCTAACAACTTCTATAGCGGGTTTAGCCAATGGTTCCATTTTAACGAACCACTGTTTAGAAACGATAGGCTCTACTGTATGCTTACATCTATAGCAGTGACCTACGTTGTGATGAAGCGGTTCAATTTTAACCAAATAGCCAAGTTCTTTTAATTCTTCAACAACCTTTTCACGACACTCTAACGCTTGCATACCGTTGTATTTGCCGGTAAACTCGTTCATCGTACCGTCGTCGTTCATAACCTTAATAACTGGCAAATTGTGCCTACTACCAACTTCAAAGTCGTTAGGGTCGTGTGCAGGCGTAATTTTAACTGCACCCGTACCGAATTCCAATTCAACGTAATCGTCTAAAACGATAGGAATCTCCTTATTAACTAACGGAAGTATTAAGGTTTTACCAACTAAATCAGCGTATCTTTTATCTTTTGGGTTAATTGCGACTGCCGTATCGCCAAACATAGTTTCTGGACGTGAAGTCGCAACAGTTATAAACTTATCACTATCCTTTACAGGATACTTAATATACCAAAGAGAACTGTCTTCCTCAACGTAGTCAACTTCTGCGTCTGAAAGTGCAGTCTTACATTCAGGACACCAATTTATAATCCTATCGCCCCTATAAATCAAACCTTTATTATATAAGTTTACGAATACTTCTTTAACGGCTTTAGAGCACCTTTCATCCATAGTGAAAGCAAGCCTTGACCAATCACAGGAAGAACCTAAAAGTTTAAGTTGTTCAATAATTCTTCCACCGTATTGTTCCTTCCAAGCCCAAGCACGCTTTAAAAAACCTTCTCTGCCAATATCTTTTTTGGTAATACCTTCCTCAGCCATCTTTTCAACGATTTTAACTTCAGTTGCTATTGAAGCGTGGTCCGTGCCGGGAAGCCACAACGCAGAATAGCCCTGCATCCTCTTAAATCTAATAAGAGTATCTTGCAAGGTTTCATCTAATGCGTGACCCATGTGAAGTTGACCCGTTATGTTAGGTGGCGGGATGACGATGGTAAACGGAACCTTATCAGGGTCTACTTCTGCCCTAAAATAACCGTTACTTTCCCATTCTGTATAAATATCTTTTTCAAATTCTTGGGGATTGTAAGTTTTAGACATTTCCATAGTGCATAAACCTTTTATAAAAAATAATCTCTTAAATTATATCTAATTTAAGTGGTTATGTCAAATCATTGTCAATTATAAAATGGTTTTCATATTATAAAATATAAAATTTTTAAGGAGAACACTACAATGCACATAAATAAACCCCTAAAAAAGCTAATTTGTATACTTGTCGTGTGCGTAATGGCAATTTTTCCGTTGTCAGCATGTAAGCAATCGGATGGCTTAAAAACTATACGGCTTAACGAAGTTACACACTCAATTTTTTACGCACCATTATACGTTGCAATTGAAAACGGATATTTTAAAGAAGAAGGCATTAATATTGAACTAACCAACGGCGGTGGCGCTGACGCTTCTATGACGGCTATTCTTTCAAACTCGGCAGATATCGGCTTAATGGGTCCCGAAACGGTAATATACGTACACAATCAAAACAAACTTGACGCACCAAAAGTTTTTGGTCAATTAACTCAAAAAGACGGCTCTTTTTTAGTTTCTAGAAAAGCAGAACCCAACTTTAAATGGAGCGACCTACAAGGTAAAGAAATTTTAGCAGGTAGACGTGGTGGCGTTCCCGCCATGACTTTTGAATATATTCTTAATCAAATTGATTTATTCGACGGGCAAAACGTAACGCTTAATTACGACGTGCAATTTAACCTAATGACAAGTGCCTTTATAGGCGGAACTGCCGATTATTGCACGGTTTTTGAACCTACTGCAAGCGAATATCAAAAGAACGGTACTTGGCATATAGTTGCAAGTGTTGGCGAGCAAGGTGGCGATATACCCTACACTTCTTTTATCGCATTAGATAGCTATATAAATTCAAACAAAGACTTGCTAAAAAACTTTTTAACGGCACTTAAAAAAGCTTTTGAATTTATTCAAAACAACACCGAAAAGAAAGTCGCTGAAGCAGTAGTTAAGCAATTTCCTTCAACGACAATAGACTCACTTGAATCGGCAATAATTAGTTATAAAAATATAGAAGCTTGGAAGTGCGATATGCAAGCAACAAGCGATAGTTTTAACAGATTACAAGACATTATGATTAACGCTGGTGAATTACAAGCAAAAGCACCCTTTGACAAATTAGTGAATAATAACTTAGCAAAGGAAGTATTTGGCTAATTAGCAATTACCACAACAGATGAATTATGAATAAACTATTAGAAATAAAAAACGTAAGCTTAAATTACTATACTAAACATGATGAAATTAAAGCGATTGAAAATCTAAACTTTAGTTGTAATCAAGGCGAATTTGTATCAATAATCGGCCCATCAGGTTGTGGAAAAACAACAATATTATCACTTATTGCAGGGCTTCTTCAACCTACGACGGGCGAAGTTTTAATAGAAGGTAAAAAACCATCGGCAAAATCTGGTAATTTTGGCTATATGCTCCAAAAAGACCACCTATTCCCTTGGCGTACAATTGAAAAAAACGTTCTTATAAATTTAGAGATTAAAAGGATAAAGAACAAAGAACGAGTAGAATACGCAAACAATTTAATTTCAAAATACGGCCTAAAAGATTTCGCTAAAAAATATCCCGACCAATTATCGGGCGGGATGCGTCAACGTGCCGCACTTATTAGAACGCTAGTTTGTAATCCTAAAATCTTATTGCTTGACGAACCTTTTTCCGCCTTAGATTCTCAAACACGCCTATCCGTATGTGACGACGTATATAAAATCATAAAAAACGAGAATAAAACTACCGTTTTGGTTACACACGATATATCTGAAGCAATATCTATGTCAGACATAATCGTAGTATTAACCAATAGACCGTCAAAGGTTAAATCGATTCATATACCCAAAATTGATGGGGAGACTCCACTTAAAAAAAGAGAGAACAAGGAATTCAGTTTTTGGTTTGAAAAGATTTGGAAGGAGCTTAACGAATGAAAAAAAATATCCCAGCTAAAACGTCTTTTGGACATCAATTATTTCTAAAAAAGATTAAGAAGGAAAATACGATAGTTTGGACTTTAAGGTTTGCCCTGCTAATATGTCTTTTAGCAGTTTGGGAACTAATGGCAAATTTGCACGTTATTGACCCTTTTATTTCAAGTAGCCCGTCAAGAATAATTAAAACGATAGGAAATCTTATCACTGAAAACAATTTAGTATACCACGTTTCAATAACGTTGTATGAGACTTTAGTAGGGTTTTTAATAACGGCAGTGCTAAGTTGCATTATTGCTCTTTTGTTGTGGTGGTCGGAAAGATTAAGAAAAGTATTAGAGCCGTATATCGTCGTACTAAACAGTTTACCTAAAATTGCATTAGGACCAATAATTATTATTTGGTGCGGGAGCGGTAGTAAAGCAATAATCTTTATGACAGTATTAATTGGCATTATAGTTGCAATAATATCTATGTTGAACGGGTTTTTATCAACCGATAAAGATAAAATTACACTACTTAAATCTATGGGTGCAAACAAGTTCCAAATTTTGTGCAAACTCGTCTTCCCCGGCAATCTTCCATCTTTAATAAGTATGCTAAAAATTAGCGTAGGTATGGCGTGGATTGGCTCAATTATGGGCGAGTATCTCGTTTCCAGAGCAGGCCTAGGATATCTTATAGTATACGGAAGTCAAGTATTTAAACTTGATTTAGTAATGGCATCAACAGTCGTACTTTGCTTACTTGCAACGCTTATGTACGTTTGTGTTGCTTGCCTTGAGAAGTTAATAATCAAATATAAAAATTAAAAGTAGGGACTTTACGCCCCTACTTTTAACATTATAAAATTATACAAATAAGTCCGCCCTTATTTTCATTAACCATTCTAGTAAGAGTTTTTCTAACCTTCTTTTGCGTGTCGTCTGGTATGCCTTTCATCTTGTCTTTCATGCCTTCGTCAATCATATCGTGAAGTGATTTACCAAACATATCGGTTTGCCAAATGTTTTGCGGATTTTCTTCGTATTTAGTTGAAATGTAGTCAACCATATCTTGACCTTGCTTTTCAGAGCCAACTGTTGGCGCAACTTCGGCAGAAACGTCAACCTTAATAATATGTAAACTTGGTGCTTGCGCTTTTAATTTTACACCGTATCTTCCACCCTGTTTAATTAATGAAGGTTGTTCTAAACTTAGTTCGTCTATTGACGGAAGAACTACGCCGTAACCCTTTTCTTCGGCATCGGCAAGAGCGTCCTTTATTTTTGCAAACTTAGTTTTACACTCTGAAAACCCTTTAATGTATCCCATTAGGTCGTAATCATCATAAATTTGTTCGCCACACGTAGCGGATATCGTTTTATAAAATAATCCGTCCTTTAATTTGAGATTGAATTCTGCCAACCCACTACCTAAATCTAATTCACTTAGTTCAGTTTCAGCAACGTTATCATTTTGCTTAAAACCGTTGATTACTAAGTCAAAATCACGCATTTTACAAACGTTTTCAGATGATTGTTTTACATTTTCAATTATTTCCCTTATAATATCGCTTTCTATCGATAACGCTTGTAACCATTTGGGCATATTGATGTTTACACTAAGCATTGGGAACTCTAAAAGCACCTTTTCCATAATTTCGCTAATTGAATCTGCCGTCATGTTAAGTACGTCACAAGCAATTACTGAAACGTTATACTTTTCCTCTAATTCACTAGCAAGTTGCATAGTTTTAACATCACTTGGATTAGTGCAATTTAATAGTATTACAAACGGTTTATTAAGTGCTTTTAATTCTTTAACACATCTCTCTTCTGCGGGAACGTAATTTCTTCTTGGGATTTCACCAAAGCTACCATCAGTTGTCACCAACACACCGATAGTTGAATAATCCACTATTACTTTTTTCGTGCCAATCTCGGCTGCTTGCTCAAATGGAATTTCCTTTTCTGACCACGGCGTTTTTACAAGCCTTGGTTTACCGTCTTCTAAGTGCCCTGTAGCGCCGTCTATCATATAACCAACACAGTCTACCAATCTTACGTTTGCGGTTGATTTGTTCTTAAACTGAACTTTTACCCCGTTTGCAGGTATAAATTTAGGCTGGGTAGTCATAACAGTTTTTCCGTCGGCAGATTGGGGCATTTCATCACTTGCTATTTGTTTTTGAAGTTTATTGTTTATATTAGGAATTACAAAGTTATCCATAAATTTAGTAATAAAAGTTGATTTGCCCGTGCGTACTGGACCAACCACGCCAATAAAGACGTCTCCGTTCGTTCTCTTGGCGATATCGTTATAAATATCGTATCTTTCCATAAAAAAACCTCCCACATATTTCACTAAAAAATATATGAAAGGTTTTTATTAGTTATGAAAATTTATTAAAAATAATTAATCGTCGCCGTTAATGGTGCGCTCTACCTGACTTTTAATTGAAAAAGCGTTGCCGTCGGAGGGCTTATTTGCTAATTTTTTTGCTTTCATTTTAACAAACATCTTTTTAATTGAAGTTGGGTGTTCCTCGCCTGCAAGCATTCTTTCAATATTTTTTCTATGTGCAAACCAAGTAAAAAAGCAAATTAAAATTATTAATATATTAGTTATAGCGTGGAAAGGTATTGTTTGTGGGTGAGCAGAGTTTTCAATAAACAATCTTATAAAACCCGAAATCGCCGGCGGGGTTATAGCAATAAACGAGCCCATAGCACCAAACTCGGTAAAGTATATAAAAACCGCTGCGGCAACGAGTGCCATGATTGGAACTATCACCCACGGCCAACCGTGAACTGATTCGCAAACCAAAAAAACGCCTATGGTAGAAGCGATTCCCTTACCGCCTTTAAATTTCAAAAACAATGGATAAATATGCCCCATAACCACTGAAAAGCCACATAAATATATAGCAAAATCGCTTACACTAAAGCCTGTTTTGGCAAAATATTTATCGCTAAACATAAAGAACGCTACTAAAGTTGGAATAGCACCCTTAGCAATATCTAAAAAGAAAGTCAAAAGCCCAATTTTAAGACCAAAGTTCCTACTCATATTAAGAGTGCCGGGGTTTCCACTGCCCATAGTCCTAATATCACTTTTCTTAAATTTAGATATAACTAACGCCCAGTTAACGTTGCCCAGAAAATAACTACATATTGCAAGAATAACTAATTTGGCAATCATTCTTCTTCACTTTCCCTTACGTGAATTTTAATAGGAGTACCACTAAAATCAAAAGCCTTTCTAATACAGTTTTCTAAATAACGTTTATACGAAAAGTGCATTAGTGCAGATTCGTTAACGAAGAAGATAAACGACGGTGGAAGTGCGTTTGATTGAGTAACGTATTTAATCTTTAATCTTTTGCCGTTAACCGACGGGGGTTCACTTGCCCTAACGCAATCTAAAATAAGGTCGTTAAGTTGACCGGTTGAAACACGCCTATTAGCGTTTTCAAAAACCTTATCGGCAAGTTTAAGAATTTTATCAGTTCTAAGCCCCGTTTTTGCCGATACGTATATAGGCAAAAAGTAATCCATAAATTTAAGTTCTTCCGAAAGCACGGTATTAAACTTGTTTATAGTGTGGGTATCTTTTTCAATCAAATCCCACTTGTTTATTGCAATAATTGAAGCCTTTCCCTTTTCATGAGCATAGCCTGCGATTTTTGAGTCCTGTTCAGATATTCCTTCTTTTGCATCTACAACAATAAC
>JAZQKH010000048.1:0-29933 GCA_045542055.1 Christensenellaceae bacterium
CCGTTAGGCTTTTTATTTTCTTGTTTACCTTATCCGATTATCGTTAAAATGTGTTCGATAATTTCGGTATCTGTCCAACCTTTAACCCGTAAATCTAAAATCATACGGGATAATTCGTTGCCACTCAAAAATTCACTCACTTCCTTTACCTACCTAAAATAAATTTTATTTAACGGCTTGCGCCGACCGACTAACTAAAAATCGTTTCATCTTTTGATGAGCTTTTGGGGTTTGGGGCAACGCCTCGAATATAAAAAATTTTTTTAGTAATTTAAGAAAATCCCCGTATACTCTATCGTTTCACCTTCCGTTTCGCCTTGAAACGGTGAAATTACAAAGATAGCCTGTTAAAGGACTTGCATTTGCTCGCAAATGGAAAAAATCCCTATTTTTTATTCCTTTAACAAAAGGATAGATTTGTGATAGCATAGTGGAAAGGTGGAGCGGGGTGGAACGGTAGAGTTGCGGAACAGGTTTTGCTTAAATTACGGCTAAAAAAAATTTTTAAAACCCTACCGCAGAAAGAAAAAAGGTTGCTTTAAGACAACCTTAGATATATAAATAACATTGGTTAGGGGTGGCTACTATGGTAGTAGTGGCAGTTTGGCTTGACTTACTGCTGTTTATGTGCTATACTACCTTGCGGAAAGGTGGTTAGCGCAGTTTGTCATTAATCGATAGTATTAAATCGATAATGGCTAAAGTTATGTACAGTAATTCGAGTGGTGACATAACAAGCAACCTCCTTTTTCTTTTATAACCGCACATAAATAGCGGTTAGTCAAGTAGGGGCTAAAGAGTTTTGTATAATCAAAACTCTTTTCAATTTTTAAATCCGATTGAAATGTACGAAAGAGAGAACGGGCCGACTACAAGGCGGTTTAGCCGTGTCGCCCGTTCCCTTTCACATTTAATCGATACAAGGGGTTAAAATTTAATATGGAAAAAGAACGTAAGAAAAGAAAGTTCAGACATTTGACATGGGAAAAAAGACTTCAGATTGAAGCCTTATTTAAAGTAGGTTATAAAGCAAGACAAATTGCAGATGAAATAGGTTGTTCTTTTAAGACTATATATAACGAACTTAAACGTGGTGAATATCAACGAAAGGTTGGATATACGGATAATTATAATTACTGTGAAAGAAAGTATAGGCGAATTAAAGCATATAGCCCTAATTTAGCACAGGACGTATATAAAAAGAATATGAGTTTACATGGCATTGAAATTAAACTCGGCAACGACTATGAGTTTGCCAACTATATAGAAAAACGTATTGTAGATGACGGTTTAACTCCGCTTGCTGTTTTAGGTGAAATTAAAAAGAAAGGGTTGGTTTTCAATACAACTATATGTGTTCAAACTTTGTATAACTATATTCGTAATGGTGTATTTTTGCGTTTGTCTATGGAGTATTTACCTTACGCTAAAAAAGAAAAACGTAAAAACGAAAAAATGACCGTGAAAAAGCTTCCCCGTGGTCTTAGCATTGAAAAACGTCCTATTTCTGTTTATGAACGTTCGGAGTTCGGTCATTGGGAAATGGACTGTATAGAAAGTTGTAAAAAGAAGAAGGCAACGTTATTGTGTCTTTCAGAACGTCTTTCTCGTCGTGAAATAATATTTAGGTTGCCTAATAAAAACTCTGATTCGGTTATTAAATGTCTTAATCTTCTTGAACACCGTTACGGTAAATTGTTTTCTAAAGTTTTTAAGACTATAACAGTAGATAATGGCGTAGAGTTTTCCGATTATACAGCAATGGAGCGTTCACGTTATGGCAATAAAAAAAGGACGACAGTATATTACTGTCATCCGTATTGTAGTAGTGAACGTGGAACTAATGAACGTATGAATAGGGAAATTCGTAGAAAGTTCCCAAAAGGCACGGACTTTAGTTGTGTAAGCATTGAACAGGTCGCTGAAGTCGAACGATGGTTAAATTCTTATCCACGTGGCATTTTGGGTTATGATACGCCCGAAAACGTCTTTAATTCGTGTTTAAGTGCAATTTCTTAAAAATTTTTTATAAATGTGTAATTATTTCTTGACATTTACAACTTTTTCGCTTTAAAAATCAATTATTTACGATTTTTTTCTTTAACCGCTCTTTAAAATAGTAAAACGGGGCAAGAATTTGCTTCGCCCCGACGTTTTTTGTATTTTTCACTCATACTTTATCTGTTACTGTGCCGATTTTTTATGCCTTATATATAATAATGTTTTCCTTTTGCCCTATATAGCCATAAAATTACTTATAGGTTTATAAAGGTCCGCACTTAAAATTATCCTTTCAATCTTCTCTTGCGATATTACGCCTGCCACCTTGCCGTCTAAATAAACTACTATTTCGTTTACACACGTACCGTCAAGTAGACTAAGCATCTTTTTAACGGTAACGCTTCCGTCAAGCGCCGTGCGTTTTACGGGTACGCCACGACGCAGGCTTTCGTTAGATAGTCCACTAAACGCCCTAACGTATCGCCCGCTTTTATCTATGCCAAGCGCACCAAAGGTAACGAAAGCACCAAAAAACAACAGCGACGTATTATTAACGCTCTTTACGGTTGTCAAATATACGATAATCAACGTCAGTCCAATAATAGCACCCGTAACCTTGCAAGTTTTTTGTGCCTTTTGTTTTGAAGTGTATAGCGATAACAGTGCAAACACTACCCTACCACCGTCCAACGGGTATGCGGGCAACATATTTACGAGTGCAAGCGATAAACTAGTGCTTACGGCAACTTCGGTATACGGATAAAGATTTGGGTATATCCACCATATTGCAATAAAAAATATGCTAACGGCTAAATTTAATAGCGGACCTGCAAGTGCAATTTTTATTTGGTCAAGCGGTTTTAAGCCTTCCACGTCACCACTAACCACCGCACCAAAAGGCATAAGCGTTATCTTGTTTAGCCTATAACCGTTCTGCCCCGCCACTAACGAATGTCCAAGTTCGTGCGAAAGTGCACACGCCGTTACCGTTAAAAATAAAAAAATTCTACCGGTAATCGCATAATAAAAGCCAAGCGCAAAAAACAAGGGGTGAACTTTGATTTGCACCCCACGTTCTTCACTCTTGGCAGAATTAATCTTTTTTTGTTTGTTAAGCTTTTTAGTTCTTGTCCCTTTCAACTATTACACCGACCAAATAACGTTGTTGTTTTCAATGGTAAAGTTTTCTATCACAGAACCTTGTTCGCCCGTAAAACACATAGTAACGCTTTCTTCAACGTAACCTACGGGAATTTTGCTGTAAACAGTGTCGCCTACTTGGCAGTAAGCGTAATCAATACCCGTAAATACGCTTGCAAAGTTTTTACTGTGCGTAATTTGCAAGGTATATTTACCGTCCTCACCTTGCGTTAAAGCGGTAACTTTGCCATCGCAAGCCGAATATACGCTTCCTTCACCGGATACGGTCATAACGCCGTCGCTAAGTACGACGTTGCCGTCACCGATAGATATTACCGGCTCAAAGTCAGAAAATTGTCTGTCGTCCACTTCAGATGCTTGTTCCACACCAAGCACCCCACGCATAAATACGTTTAAGCCACTATCGGGATAAACTGAGTTGGTTATAAATATGGTTGCCAAAAGCACGCCTATAACCAAAAGTTGAACGGTTATAAGTGAAAACTTAAATCTGCCTTTAGGCTTAGCGTCACTTATCGTGGTTATGGTTGAAGTTGCCGTTTGGTCTATCGCTTGCTCTATGGGGGCTTCAATAGGCGTTTCGTCAGTCTGAGCGTTTATTTTATCTATTAACTTTGCCTTGACGAGTTCGGGGTCAACTTTTTTCTTTTTAGAAAGTCTTTTCTTCCTAACGGGTGCGTTGGTAATGGTACAAGTGTTTACCGGTATCTCTAACATATCGGCGTATTGCATTTTTTCGTCCATAGCATATCTCCTTTAGCGTTTATGTTAAACTATATTCGCCTTTTTTAATATTTATGCCACGCAAAAAGCCTGCCGATAACGACAGGCTTAAAAATTTTGTCAAATTTATTTAGCAAGTAACCTTTGCATAAGTTGTACGCCAGAACTCACGTAAACGCCCGTATCAGTTGCCTGCTTTTCGGTGTATGATTTAACGCCGAAATTAACCGTATTTTTACTATTATATATTATATAAGGTATAGGGTCTGAAACGTGCGTCATACAAGATAGCGGTGTGGGGTGGTCGGGGCAAATTAATACGGCAAAGTCTTCGCCACTTTCTTTTAATGCGCTAACTACGGGGGCAACGACCTTTTGGTCAATTTGCTCTATGGAATAAATTTTGTGCTCGGCATCGCCGTGGTGACCACACTCATCGGGGGCTTCCATATGCACGTAAACCAAGTCGCAACCGTCTTTTAACGCCTTTATACAAGCGTCTGCCTTGCCACTAAAATTAGTATCGTAATTACCCGTTGCACCTTCAACTTCAATAACCTGCATGCCCGTAAGTTTACCAATGCCTTTAAGCAGGTCTACTGCTGAAATCATACCGCCACGTAAGTTATATCTATCAAAAAAACTTTGCATGTTGGGTTTAGTGCCTTCCCCCCAAAACCAAAGCGAGTTGGCAGGGTTTTTGCCCGCCTTTATTCTTGCAAGATTAACGGGGTGGTCTTTAAGAAGTTCGTAAGATTTTTCCATAAGTGCAAGATATTTAAGTCCTTGCTTGCTGGTCGGCAAATGTCCCTTTACCGGTTTACCGGTAATATCGTGCGGGGGCGTTAGGTCGCCCGCAATAACGCCGTTATCAATAACCAAGCAGTGCCTATAACTTATGCCAGCGTAAAGTTTAAGTTCGTCGTTATTAAGATGATACGCAAGGTATTGTATTAACTCTTTTGCTTCTTCGGTAGAAATCTCACCCGCACTGTAATCTATCATAGTTTTATCTTGATAGATTTTCTCGTCACTTACGGTAACAAGGTTTGCCCTTGCGGTAACGTCAGTGTCTTTTAAGTCAATGCCAATGCTTGCCGCTTCTAACGGACTACGCCCCGTATAGCACTCTTTAGGGTTGTAACCAAGCACTGAAAGGTTAGCAACGTCAGAGCCGGGCTTCATGCCGTCCGGTATAGTCTTGCAAAGGCCCACTTCAGAAACTCTTGCCAAAGCGTCAATATTTGGTTTAACGGCAAGTTCCAAGGGCGTTTTGCCACCAAGACTCTCGTTTGGGAAGTCCGCCATGCCGTCGCCTAAAAAAATCACGTATTTCATAAATTGCTCCAATCAATCGGCGTTTTGCCGTTCTTAATTAAATATTCGTTAGTCTTAATAAAGTGCCCGCAACCAAAAAAGCCGTTGTAGGCAGAAAGCGGACTTGGGTGTGCACTTTCCAAAACCAAATGTTTGTTTTGGTCAATAAGTGCCTTTTTGCTTCTAGCGTAGCCACCCCACAGAATAAAAACCACGCCGTTAAGTTGGTCAGAAATCTTTTTAATAACGCCGTCGGTAAACTGTTCCCAGCCCTTGCCCCTATGTGAGCCCGCTTGATGCTCCCTTACGGTAAGCACTGCGTTAAGAAGTAGCACGCCTTGGCTTGCCCAAGCGGTTAAGTCGCCACTGTCGGGCATAGAAACACCAAGTTCTGAAGATATTTCTTTATAGATATTCACAAGCGACGGTGGTTTTTTATCGCCCTTAGGCACAGAATACGATAACCCCATCGCCTGCCCCGGCTCGTGATATGGGTCTTGACCTATAATTACGGCTTTGATTTCATTAAAGGGGGTACGCTTCATACTATTAAATATATCGTACATATTAGGATATACGGTATAATTGCTATATTCTGCCTTTAAAAACTGCCTTAGTTTTAGATAATTTTCCGATTCAAACTGCTGTTTAAGAATCAAATCCCACTCGGGTGTAATTTTTATCATACTTACATTATTTTATCATTTTACGTTGACAAAATCAATATAATTTTATATATTTATGTGGTAGCATTTTTTAAGGAGTTACAAATAATGAATTTATTAACGGTGGCTTCAATAGGGGTTGGGCTATCTATGGACGCTTGCGCCCTAACCATCGCCAACTGCACCACCTTTAAAAACCGACTAAACAAAACTCAGCAGTGGTCAATGCCCGTGTTGTTTGCAGTTTTTCAAGGGCTAATGCCATTACTCGGCTATTTTATCGGCACAATATTCGCTTCGTATTTAATCAGTGTAAAAGACTTTTTGATTGCGGGCGTGTTCTACGCTTTAAGCATAAAAATTGTTGCCGATATTATTAAGGAAAAACGCAACTGCAAAGATGACTCTTGCGAGATTGTTAAATTTAACTACGGACTATTATTAGTGCAAGCCTTGGCGACGAGTATTGACGCACTTTTAATAGGGGTCACTATGAGTCTTGGACTTCAAACGAGCATATTTGTTGCAGTAGGCTTGATTGCAGTTATAACTTTCGCTCTCGTTACGCTTGCCCTTTTTATTGGTAAAATGTTTGGTAAAATACTTGGGGACTATGCTCAGTGGGCGGGTGCAGTTATACTATTCGTTTTAGCAACCGTAAACCTAATATCCGCATTTTAACAAAACGTTAAAAATAAAACCTAAAGCCGTGGGCTTTAGGTTTTTTGTTTGCTTTTTATTAAATTCTGGTTGCGATTGCCTGCAAGAACTCTTTAGAGTTAAGCTTCTTTGCCGTTACGCCGTCTTTTTTAAAAAGAGATACCAAGTCGCCCGTCATTTCGCCTGCTTCAATGGTGGCAATAGTTGCCCTTTCCAGCCTATTGGCAAAATCTACTAAGTTAGGCAAATTATCAAGTTCGCCACGTTTTCTAAGCGCACCCGTCCAAGCGAATATGGTTGCTACGGGGTTGGTTGAAGTTTGTTCACCCTTAACGTATTTGTAGTAGTGGCGGGTAACCGTGCCGTGTGCCGCTTCGTATTCGTAAATACCGTCTGGGGATACGAGTACGCTGGTCATCATTGCAAGACTGCCGTAAGCAGTGGCAACCATATCGCTCATAACGTCACCGTCATAGTTCTTGCACGCCCAAACTATTCCGCCGTTAGACCTTACGATACGTGCAACAACGTCGTCTATTAAGGTATACATATATTCTATGCCAGCACTTTCAAACTTTTCTTTAAATTCCGTTTGATAAACTTCTTCAAAAATCTTTTTGAAGTTGCCGTCGTAAACCTTGCTTATGGTATCTTTAGTAGAGAACCATAAGGGAAGCTTCATATCAAGCGCATAGTTAAAGCAAGCCTTGGCAAAACTTCTAATACTTTTATCGGTATTGTGCATAGCGCACACTACGCCGTCACCGTTAAAGTCGTGTATGGTTTGGGTAACTTTGTTACCGTCTTTATCGGTAAAAACGAGTTCGGCCTTACCTACGCCCGCAGCCCCGTCAACAGCCTTATAAATATCACCGTATGCGTGACGTGCTATAACGATTGGCTTAGTCCACGTAGGTATATACGGGGTTATGCCGTCAACCAAAATGGGCGCACGGAACACCGTACCGTCTAAAATAGCCCTAATAGTACCGTTGGGGCTTTTATACATTTTTTTAAGCGAATACTCTTGCACACGTTGTGCGTTGGGGGTTATGGTTGCACACTTAACCGCAACGCCGTATTTAAGAGTAGCGTTAGCACTGTCAACTGTAACCTTATCGTCAGTTTTATCTCTGCTAATCAAACCTAAATCGTAATACTCGGTTTTAAGGTCAACGTACGGCGTGATTAAAATATCTTTAATCCACTGCCATAAAATTCTTGTCATCTCGTCCCCGTCCATTTCGACAAGGGGGGTTTTCATTAAAATTTTGCTCATAATATCTCCGAAAACTATATCGTGGCAGGCACGACTTACTTTACGGGGATATTTTAACACACTATTAGGTTTTTTTCAAGCGTTTTGCCCCTTTGCTTCCAGATATGCCGTTCAAAATTGAAGAATTAAAACATTTAACGTGCGTTTGACTTTTTGAAAAACTTTCTTGGGCGACGGAAATCCATTTAGTTAAAAGTTCGCTAAACCCTTTAAGCGTGTCGGTAAAAAGGTAGTATGCGAGCGAACCTGGCACGGTGTTAATTTCGTTAAGATAAATCTGCCCGTCTATAAGCATATAGTCTATGCGTATTACACCACTTGCGTTTAGCGCCGAATACACCCTTTGGGTGATGTTTCGTATTCGTTCGGAAAGTTCTTGTGGAATATCTGCGGGGAACTCTCTTTGCCCGTCGCAATACTTGTCGTCAAAGGATAAAAACTGTTTTGCACCGACGGGCTTTTCACATAGCGACGGATACAATTTGCCCTTGTAGGAATAACAAGCACAATTGATTTCAACACAGTTTTGCACGTAAGGCTCTATTATAACCTTGTCGCCGTACCGCAAGGCGTTTAAGACGGCTTCAAGAAGTTGCGCTTTATTTTCCGCCTTTCCCACCCCTATACTTGAACCTCCGCAATCGGGTTTAACGAAAAGTGGAAAGTCTAAACTTTTAGTTACTATATGTAAGTCTTTTACCGACTCGACCGTTACGTAAGGCAAGGTCTTAACGTGCAGACCTTTAAGCAAAAGTTTAGTGTTAGTTTTGCTTATAGCCGTTGAAGAAGCGTAGGTGGACGGATTGGCAAGCGGAACGCCACACATATTTAAAAGCCCCGCAAGACTACCGTCTTCACCACGTTCGCCGTGCATACAGTTTACGGCAACGGCTACTTCACACAGTGGTTTGATTTTGTTACCCTTAACCGTGCTAAGCACGTTGCTTCCACCAACGAAAGTGACTTGTTTTAGTTTGTTTAGTTTAAGGTTTTTATACCCGTCAATATCTTTTAGGCTTTCACCTGTGTACCACTTGCCTTCTTGTGATACGTACACGGGCACGCCGTTATATTTTTGTGCGTCTAAACTATTTACCGTAAGCGTACCCGTAATTACCGACACGTCGTGTTCAACCGACTGCCCACCAAAAAATACTGCAACGTTCTTCATAAAAAAATACCTCCGCAAAAATTTTTTTGCTTTGGTATTTCTTAAGTCAATATTTTTAAAAATTTAGGTGTAGTTATCAGGCAAATCGTTTTCAAATAAGATAACGTCGCCCTCACGAATTATTTGGTTAAGCATAGCGTTGCCTTTGTTTAGGCTGGGTGCAAACTTAATATTCTCTCTTGGCATACCCGCTTCCAACAAGCCGGTTATAAGCATTTCAGCGTTGTGTTTATCAATAACGAACACAAGGTCGGCGTGTTTTGCAAGAATTTTACCAAACTCATAGTTAACTACGTTTTCTATCTTGCCAAGCTCTACCAGGCCGGGCGTAAACACAATTTTACGACCGCTAAACGTTGAAAGCACTTCCATCGCCGCTTTAACGCCGTCTTCGTTAGAGTTGTAACTGTCGTCAATAATTACCACACCCTTGTTGTTGGGCACTAATTCCAAGCGGTGATTTACCGATTGAATTCTGTTTATACCCGTAGCAATTTCTTCGGGGGTAAGCCCTATTTTGTAGGCGACCGCCGCCGCAAGACAAATATTGCTTACACTGTGCTTGCCAAGAAGAACGGTGTTACACTCTACGGGCGCTTCGCCTTTTATAAGAAGCTTAAAACTCGTACCTTTAGTGTGTGTAACAACGTCAGACGTGGTAACCAAGCCGTCGGGGGCGCTAATACCAGCCAAATGCTTAACCCCGCCGTAACGTTCGTAAAGTTCGGTTGTGCCAACGCTATCCGCACCAAAGAACCCTTCGCCGTTTGGGGCAAGCCCTTGCATAAGTTCAAACTTAGTATCCTTAATATCTTCAATAGTTCCAAACGACTCTAAGTGCTGGTTGTTAATACCCGTAATTACGCCGTAGGTTGGCTTTACCATATTGGTAAGCGTTTTAATATCGCCCCTACTACGTGCGCCCATCTCAGCAATAAACACGTCGTGAGTGCTGTCTAAATTCTTTACGGTAAGCGCTATGCCAGACGGAGTGTTGTACGACGCCGGCGTTGCAAGCACCCTATACTTTTGTGAAAGTATGGTTTTTAATATTTCTTTAACCGAAGTCTTGCCGTAACTTCCCGTAATACCAATTTTGATAACCTTTGAAGCGTCTAACTTTGCAGTTGCTTTTCTAACGTACCTACGAACTATAACGCTTTCAATAGGCTCTATAAGTTGGTTAGTAAACGCAAGAAGCAGTGGCACAAGCATGGGCATAAAGCAAATTAACGAATACCTTAAACACGCCACCACGGCATCTTTTATTAGATAGGTTAAAAAATCTAAAAGTATAAGCACACCAAACGACACTATCGAAAGCATAAATATAAACGCTATCGAAAGGCGCACTAACCTTTTGGTTTTTTTAAGCGGAATTTTGGCATTTACACTACTTTCAGTATTGATATACAAAATGGTGAACAAAAAGTAAGATATAAGACCCGTGTATGCGCTTGCCCTATCGCCAACCATTGGTTCAAAGCCGATACTAAGCACTAAGAAGAACAAAAACCCCAAAAGACAAAGAAGCATGAGGCGAGAGCGATAATGGGTGTTTTTGCTGTTTAGCCATCTAAAGTATCTTTTGTTTTTATAACCGCTTTGTTGCAACACAAGCAAAAATTTAAAGGAAGCAAAAAATAGCATTACCCCACTGGCAACTGCCACTGCAAGGTACACGTATAGATAGTTGGTTGAAAATATTTGCGAAAAGTTTTCAAGTTGACTAAACGGCATACGCTACGTTGAGAGCAAAAACTCCCTTACCTCCAAATTAAAAGTTCTTGGGCAATCCAAAAAACAAAAATGACCCGCCGTGTTATACACGGTTAGAGTGCTATTTGTAATTCCACTGTTTAATCGCCTTGCCATATAAAGTGGCGTTTCAAAATCTTTTTTGCCAAAAATCAAAAGCGTTTGATTTTGCACCTTGCAAAGCAAGTGGTCTAAGTGTTCGTTTACGATTTTTATAAAGCTTTTCTGCATAACGGGACTTAACGCAAGATAGTCTTTTGAATAAAAACCTTTTAATTTGTCTTTGGGCAAAACCCCTTTAAGAATATTAAAAGCCGTCTTTTTGCAAGCCTTTTTGATGGTGAACTTTGGTTTTAAGCCTGCGCACCCCGTCAAAACCAACTTGTCAAAAAGATTTGGGTCTTGCGATGTGCCTTTGACTGCAATTCTTCCGCCAAAAGAGTGCGCTACCACGTGCGGAAAAGTTATGCCGTTAGCGTACATATACTCTTTAACGCTATCAATATAATCGTCAAGCGAATACGGATACGGCATATCGACGTTTTTGCCAAACCCTTTAAGGTCGGGGGCGTACACGTCAAAGTAGTTAGAAAAAAAGTTTAACTGGTTGTAAAAAACCTTGCCTTCAGATAGGTAACCGTGCAAAAACAAAAGTTGTTTTTTATCTTTGGTTAAACCTTGTGCGTTTTCTATTTTAACTCCTTTTGATAGACCAAAGCGTCCTCGCCGTTTGAATAGTATTTTTTTCTTACGGAAATCTTTGTAAAGCCCGCTTTTGCATATAAACTGATTGCGTTTTGGTTTCCTTTGCGAACTTCAAGCAATATTCGCCCTGCACCCTTTTTAGTTAGGTCGGCAAAACACTCGCATACCAAACGGTAGCCTAAACCCCTTCTTCTATAATCGGGGCAAACTACTACGTCGTCTAAATCGGCAACGCCGTCCGTTAGGGAGTAGGATATATAGCCTACTAATTCTTTACCGTCGAAAGCGCCAATACAGTTAAAACCCACTTGCCCAAAAGCACCACGAAGTTGGTTTAAGTTCCAGCCGTCCGAAAAAAACTTTGCGTTAAAGTCTGCCAAAAGTTCTATGCTTTGAACTGATAAACGGCTAAGCGTCATCTGCCTTCCTCCGCTTGACTCTTTCTTACGTATAAAGGCACTACGCTATCCAAGTCGAAAGTTGCCAAATGGCTTTTCTTTTCAACGGCACGTATTAAACCGTCACAAACGTCAACTCTTTTATCAATAAATTCGGCGTCAAAATCGCCGGCGAAAAGGTATTCGCCTTTAAGTTTTAAAAGGTCTTGCTTTAATAGGTAAGACGGCGGAAAGCAAACGGCTTCGCCATCGTAACCACAAACGTAAAACCCATCGTGCTTAGCGTCGATTACGGCTAAAACCTTGCCACCTAACGTATTATATGCCAAAGTGTCAAAAGAAGTTATATTAAGGCATGGCTTTTTATACGCAAAGCAAAGCGCCTTTACGGTTGCAACCCCAATTCGTATGCCCGTAAACGAGCCTGCGCCCGTTACCACGGCAAAAAAATCCACGTCGGCAAGGTCAAGTTTAGCGTCCAAAACTAATTGCTCTAAACGCCCCATTACTGCAACCGAGTGGTTAACCCCGCAATTTTGGTCGTAAAATTTATATATTTTGTCTTGGTTGCAAACTAACACCGTTAGATTGCTTCCACTTGTATCTATTGCAAGATACTTCATAAACTAATCTTCCTTTGCGTTTCAGAAATTTTAGAAATATTGACTTTTTTTACAGTCTTTGGCAAGACGTCGGCAATATTTTCTGCCCACTCTACAAAACAGATATTGTCGCCGTTAAAATAGTCGGTAAGCCCAAGCATTTCGGCATCTTCACCACAAGACAATCTATAACAATCGTAGTGATATATATAATCGCCGTAAACGTTAAGGTAAGCGTATGTAGGACTGGTAACACCGTCCAAACCAAAATGCTCTGCAACGCCTTTAACAAATTCAGTTTTACCTGCGCCAAGGTCACCGCTTAACAAAACCACGTCGCCAATAGACAAGGTTTTTGCGTAATCTTTTGCGATAGCCCTCGTTTGCTGTGCGCTATTAGAAATAATTTCCATACCCCTATTATACACCAATAATTACATTTTGTTAAGCAAATTAGAAATACGTTTATAAACAATTACGGTTACCGTGCCGACTATTACCACCCTTAAGGCGTTAAAGGGAAGCGCCGCAAACAAAATATAGTAGCCGTAAAAATTTGCACTGTTAATGCCGGGGATTATAGAGCAAACGCCAACCAGAACGTCTAAATTACCCTTAAAGAAAAGTTCAAGATAAAAGGGAACGACAACGAATCTATTTGACAAAAGTGCGACACCAACGCTACAAACCGCCCCTATTATAATGCCTATTACCGCTCTTTTTTTAGTTTTGTTACGGTAATAAATTATAGACGCAGGAAGCACGAACGCCAAACTGTTTATTAGGTCTGAAAGTTCGCCCACCGTCATCGTGCCGGAAAAGGGCAGTTTTATTAAATATCTTACGAGTGCAATTATTGCACCCGAAATAGGTCCAAGTGCAAACCCACCGATTAAAATAGGAAGGTCTGAAAGGTTAAGTTCTAAAAAACTTGGGAACAAAAAGGCTATTGGCACGTTTATAAAATAAAGTGCCACCGCCACCGCTGAAAAAATACCGAGTTTTGCAAGTCTTTTGGCGGTAAAAAATTCCGCCACCTTGCTCTTTTGTTTTTGCGTGCTTTGAACTTGTTCGCTAAGGCTTTTGTTATTTTGCATAAAAAAACGCTCCTAAAGGGGCGCTTTACTTTTTTAAAAGGTTAAACCACGTTAAAAGAGTAATTCTTTTCTCATCCGGACTATAACCGTCGGTTACGGAATTAAACCGTATCTGCCTTTCGGCTCGCAGACTGTACTGCCGATGGGGAATTTCACCCCGCCCCAAAGAATTTATTTTTTATAGTATAATACTTTTTATTTTTCCTGTCAACTCAATATTAGTCCACGCCTAAAATTAAAGAAATTTCTTTAACGATATTATCGGCAAACGGTGTAAAAATTCTATTCGCCTTAAAGGTAGCAAGCGAACTAAAATCTTGGGCGCTACGAGCGTAACATTTAATATATAGATTTCTACCGTCCTTGTGCTTGTTTAAGATTTCCAACGCCGAAGACGATTGCAAACTTAAAGGGTCGTCAGCACACAGCATAAAGCCGTCAGCCTTAACGCCTTCTACTGCTCGTACAGTTTTGGTAAAGCCGTCAATTTGGGTGCTTTCCAAGGCAAGCACCACGGGTTTACGACTCGCCTTAACGGTTTTACCCGCCCTGCGCTTGTTTTCACCAAGCAGTGAAAACCCGTCGGCACGCATTGGAAAGGGGTATACTATGCAATCAGCACCACCTTTAGATAAAGCCTTAACGGCGTAAAACCTGCCCTTAAAACTACCTTCGCCTTTAAGTCCGTCACTTAGCACCCAAAACTTTAATTCTTTTAGACGACGCTTTTTGCACACCGATTTAAATACCGAAAACTCTAATGGCGAAACTATATACTCACTAATCCCTTTTTTGTGATTGCTAAGCAAATATTCTTCCGCCGTTTGATAACTATTAACCCTTGCGTCTGGGAAACTACCCAACTTCTTTAACAAAAGCGAAAGTTGAAATTTATAAAAATCTTTTCTTAATTGGTCTTCGGTCGTACCCAAAAGGTAGGCAATTTGCAATTGTTTGTTTAGCAACGGCTGGTTCGTAATAGGTTGAACGCCTAAAATATTTTCCTTTTGAACGTCGGACTTTTCCGTCGTCA
The DNA here is from genome assembly GCA_045542055.1 of Christensenellaceae bacterium. Classification (GTDB taxonomy): domain Bacteria; phylum Bacillota; class Clostridia; order Christensenellales; family Borkfalkiaceae; genus UBA1259. The sequence continues at coordinate 14,571 of JAZQKH010000048.1, forward strand.
ACTCTTGTTGCCCCACTTTGTGTTCTGTTGAAAGCGTTTGGGGTTGGTCGACTAAAGGCTCGTCAGCCTGCTTGGTTGCTATCTTAGGTGCGGGAATTTCTTTTTCGTCCGACTGAACTAAATCAAAGTCGTCAACTTTGGCGGAATTTGGGTTTTGATTAGTGGCGTCTGTCGTTTGGTTTTGCGCTTGCGGGTCGTCTTGAATGGTCGTTTTGTTTTCTTCCTTTTTGTTTTTGAATAGAAGCATAAAATTTCCCCCGTTTTGATAAAATTACCTAATTATTAACAAATAGTTATTTAATTTTTGATAGATTAACTATTAGTATGTATATATGGTATTATTATTTATAAGGGGGTTTGCAGTAACCTGTACCCTATACGTGTTTTGTGCTTTTTGCGTGGTATGCGTTAAAGCCGTTTACGTGGCGGTTAAGGCGTATTATGCACCAAAACAGCCCCAACCCGTTGCCACGGAAAAGAAAAAACGCCAAAGGAAACCTATTAGAAGTATGGAAATCGACCCACAAACCGTGGATAGAATCTTCTTCAAAAAAAGTTCTTAAGCGTTTTACAAAAATTTTTTCTTTCGTTATATCTATGTTAGAACTTGGTAACGTTTTTGCCGTCGTCCCAAAGTGCTTCTAAATGATAAAACAATCTTGTTTCATCGTTAAAAATATGCACGATAACGTCGCCGTAATCTAAAAGCGCCCATCTGCCTTCCCTAACGCCTTCACGCCTTGAGGGACAAACGTTTAACTTGTCCATTTCTTCTTCCACGTGTTCAATGAGCGCACGTGTTTGCGTCATTGAGCGTCCACCGGCAATAACGTAGTAATCAGCAACGTCGGTTTTGCCCTTAACGTCAATCATAACCACGTCTTGTGCCTTACGGTCAACGAGTGCTTGGCATATCTTTTTAGCAAATTCCTTTGAATCTAAATTTTTCATTAGTCGTCTCCTTTAAAATCTTTCAAATAATATTGGGAAGCGTTTAACGTTTCCTTATAAATATATTGCTTTTTGTTTAATAGGTGTTGCAATTCTTCTTCAAGGCAGTATTTAAAGCAGGTATCAAAGTCCATAGTGTAATACAACTTGCGAAGTCTATCTACCCCGTCGTAAACCCTGCCGTCTTCCACCATATCGGCAACGAATATAAGTTTTTCTAAATTGCTCATATTCGCCCTGCCCGAAGTGTGATACTTTATGGCGTCAATAATCTCGTTATCGGTTACGCCCAACACGTGCCTTGCTACGTGTGCCCCCACGAAAGCGTGCGCCACGGGGGGTGGCACGTCAACGGGAAGTTCAAAACCCTTAACGGAAGCGGGGTCAATATACTTTGCACAATCGTGAAGCATTGCGGAAATTCTTACCTTTTCGCTATCGAGCCCAAGTTCCTTAGCCTTATATAGTGCGCAAACGGTTACGTTTGCCGTGTGAATTAGCCTTTTTTGTGGAAGGCTTTTTTTAATGAAGTTTGCATATTTATCGCCCGCATAAAGACCGTGCTTTTCAATATACTTGGCAACCGAATCTGCCGTTTTATCGGTTATATCCAATCCAAGTTGATTATATACCCTAATCTTGGTTGAAGACTGCTTTTCACCCACCCCGCTTAGCAAAACGAACTGCTTGCCAAACGTTTTAGTAAAATACTCTTGCTCAGCCAAATAATCGGCGTGTTCGCCCTCTCTGCCGAAAGCACAAAGGGTGCATGCGTCAAGTATGCGTTGTGGATTGCGCCACGTCTTGAAGTCCTTAAGCATATCTGCGCCCACCAAAAAGAATATGTCCGCACCCGTCGACTTTTTAAAATGCTCTACGGTAAGATAGGTATAACTTGTTCCGCCTTTAGCAATCTCGTAATCGCAGACGTCTATTTTATTTTCGCCCTCAAACGCTAACCTAAGCATAGCAAGCCTATGCTCAGCGGGGGCAGGTGCGCCAGATTTATGCGGAGCAACGTAGGTAGGCACAACTAAAAGCCTGTCTAAATTAAGTTCTTTAACGGCACTTTTTGCAAGTGCAATATGTTCTTTGTGTACGGGGTTAAAACTTCCACCGAAAATACCTATTCTTTCCATAAACTTCCGTGTAAATTTTTGGTTAAATATATTATAACACAACACCACGCTAAATTAAACGATTTTTTATTAAAAGGTATATCTATTTTTTTATAGGTCAATAATACCACCTATGAAAGATACCACCTATAAAACTAAGTTTGCCCACGTTTGTGACGTAATTTTTTTAGCAATTTGCTTTTTTGTTGGATTCTTTATTCTGCTTAACTATTTTATCGGCAGAATAAACGCCATAGTTTTATCACTATGGTTAACGTTGTTTTTTACCCTTCTTTCAGGCAAAAAAATGACGGCAAATTATCGTGGCAGAGCACTTGGTCACGCACAGCAAAAAGAGTGTAAGAGCGTTTTGGCATCACTAAGCCTTATGCCTCCGAAAGAAATTGCCAACTTGTTTTTTTGCGCTTTTGAAAAGGACAACCTTTACCCGCAAAAGAAAAACGGCGGTGTTGCCACCAACGATAAGGTGTATTTTTTTAAGTTTTCGTTCGACCCTATAACCAAAACGGACGTAGTGAAGTTTTTTAACCGTATAACTAACGGTCAAACGGCGGTTATTTGTTGCGAAAGCTTTTCAAAAGAAGTTTATGATTTTGTGCTCAGGTTTAATAATAAGGTGCAGTTAATGGATGGCAAAACGGCGTATTTGTTACTAAAAAAACACGACTGCTTGCCAAAACAAACTGCCGAATACAGCATAGCACGACAAGTTACAAAGCCACGCCTTAACTTTACGGCAAGAAAAAACGCCAAAAAACTTTTCGTTTTCGGCGTTACCTTTTGCGCTTTAAGTTTTTTCGTTCCCATCAAACTTTACTACATCGTTTGCGGTTGCGTTATGCTTTGCCTATCCGTTTTAATAAAACTTTTCGGGCACGATGAAAAAACCGCTTAAATTTTGTTAAAAGACAATATGCTCTACTTTGGGGCTGTTGCTTCTGCGATAAATAACCACCTTTCTGCCGGTAGCACAAACCATTTCCGCACCCAACCTATCGGCAATTTCTACCCCTGCTTCCTTGGGTATTAAACCGCTATTTTCTAACACGGTAAACTTTATAAGTTCTCGCTTTTCCAAGGTTTTATCTAAGCTTTCAATCAAACTGTCGTTAACGCCTAGTTTGCCTACTTGGGTAACCGGCTCAATAGTTTGTGCTAAAGAGCGCAAGTTGCTTCGTTGTTTAGAGTTTAACATTTTTTCTCCTTTAATCAATCAATTCAAATTCTTCGCCACCGATTATAATGTTGCTCTTTTCAGTAGCGCCCATTTCCCTAAGTTGCTTTATTACGCCCCTATCACGCAAAACCTTTTGCATATACGCAAGCGAGTGCATATCGGTCATAACTACGTTGCGTTTAAGCACGTCAACGAGCGTACCCACGATAACGAAGGTTTCACCCTCACGGAAAATTTCATAAGAAAGCCTTTCGGGTTTAGTATAGTTAAATTCTTCAAATTCCATCGGTTTTATCGGTGGAAGTTTTTCTATTTGCATATAAATTTGCTTTTTAAGTTCGTCTAAGCCTTCACCGATAATAGCCGAAACGCAAATAACCTTTTTTCTACCAAGCTTTGCCTTAAACTCTTTAAGCTTTTGGTCAGCGCCGTAAACGTCAACCTTGTTGGCAACGATAATTTGCTTTAACTTGGCAAGCTGTTTGCTATATTTTTTAAGTTCGGCGTTGATTTTAAGATAGTCGTCGTAAGGGTCTCTGCCGTCGGTTGCCGAAATATCAATAACGTGCACCAACATACGAGTTCTTTCAATGTGCCTTAAAAACTCTATGCCAAGCCCTGCGCCGTCGCTTGCACCTTCGATTAAACCGGGAATATCTGCTATAACGAAGTTATGGTCGTAGTAATCGCAAATACCAAGATTGGGCGACAAGGTCGTAAAGTGATAGTTTGCAATCTTAGGTCTTGCTCTGGTAAGCTTTGAAAGGATAGTAGATTTACCTACGTTCGGAAAACCTACCAAGCCCACGTCTGCAATGGTTTTAAGTTCCAAAACTACACGCTTGGTTTCGGTTTTTTCGCCCGTTTGCGAAAAGTGTGGAGCGTGACGCCTTGCATTTTTAAATCGTGCGTTACCTTTACCGCCGTCGCCACCGACCAATACGGTTTTTGTTTGCCCGTCGTAGAACATATCGGCAATAACGTTGCCCGACTCGTAGTCTTTGATAACCGTGCCCAAGGGAACTTTCAAAACGGTATCTTTACCGCCCTTACCAAAACACTCTTTAGGCTCGCCGTTGCTACCGTTTTCAGCAACGTATTTGGTTTTATAATAGTAGTCTGCAAGGCTTGTAATACCTTTATCTGCAACGAAAATTATGTCGCCACCCTTACCGCCGTCGCCACCGTCCGGACCACCACTTACCTTGCCTTTATAGTGTATAAAAGAAGTGATGCCGTTTCCGCCGTCACCTGCCTTGATGTAAATTAAAGCTCTATCTATAAACATTTTTCACCTTTTAAAACGTTTTTTACAATACTCGGTTATAGGACAGTTAACACAGTCGGGCTTTTGCGCCTTGCAAAAACTTCTGCCCAAATAGATTAAATAATGGTGTGCTTTTGACCAAGACGACTTGTCCAAAATACTCATAAGCCCCTTTTCAGTTGCTAGCACGTTATTTGCTTTGGTTAAGCCTATGCGGTTTGCCACCCTAAAAACGTGCGTATCAACGGCTATGGCGTCACCATTAAAAGCAACGCTATAAACCACGTTAGCCGTTTTTCTGCCAACGCCTGCAAGCGTTCTAAGTTCTTCTAACGTGCTTGGCACTTGCCCACAAAACTTCTCTATTATATCCCTTGAAGCCGACAAAATGTGTTCGGCTTTGCTTTTATAAAGACCGCAAGAAAAAATATAACCTTCAAGTTCGCTTTGGGTTAGAGTTAACATCTTTTCTGGGGTGTTTGCCCTTTCAAAAAGTTTGCGTGTTACCTTGTTTACACGCTCGTCAGTGCACTGTGCCGAAAGTACGACCGCTATAAGCAATTCGTATGGGGTAGAAAACTCTAACGCAGGCTTGTCTAAAAAGACGGTAGATAACTTTTCAACTATAATCTTAGCCGTTTTTTTATCCATAGCGCACCCCGAATATTTCTAAATATAATATTAACACAAACGGGGCGATTTTTACAAGTGTTTTCGTTAAATACTTCTAACCACACGCTTGCCGGCAAAATTTTTTACTGAAAAAAAGCCTGCAAAAGAGTTATACCCTAATGCAAACGTCAACTGTTTTACCCTTGCAAAGCTACCGCTTGCGATTTTTACTGAAAGCCCACACCCTACGCCCGCTTCCTTGGGGGTGTTTACTATCTCGTTTGAAATACGCCTTTTATTTAAGTTTTCAGAAAACGCAACCGTGTGCGTGCGAGAGCGAAATGCAACTATTATATACTCCATAAACCTTCTCCTTTGCATAAAATAAAAAATATTCTTATACAATATACTATTATTCCTAAACGGATAAAGTGAAAGCTTTTAAGGAGATTTTATGATTTATTTAGACAACGCCGCAACGGGTGGCTTTAAACCTAATTCGGTTGTGGAAGAAGCAACTACGGTAATAAAATATTTGTCGGCAAACCCCGGAAGAAGCGGACATAGGCTTTCGGTTACGGGTGCTGAAACGGTTTTTCGTTGCCGAAGTTTAATAGCCGAACTTATAGGTGGCACGGCGGATAGGGTGGTGTTTACAAAAAACTGCACCGAAGCGCTAAACCTTGCTATATTTGGCACGCTCAAAAAAGGCGGGCACGTAATTACCACCACTTTTGAACACAACTCTGTTCTTCGCCCCCTTACCTATCTTAAAGACCGTGGCGATATTGAACTTGACGTAGTTAGTTCAAACGACGCTCTTAACCTTGCAAAAGTTATTGAGAACAAGATTAAGCCAAACACGTATTTGATTGTTACCACGGCAGTTTCCAACGTAACGGGTATGACCTTACCGTTTAAGGAAATTGGCAAAATAGCCAAAAAACACGGCGTATTTTATTTGGTGGACGGGGCGCAAGCAGGCGGGCACGTACCGCTTGACTTAGCCACTGACAATATAAATATGCTTGCCCTTGCAGGACACAAGGGGCTTTACGGCATAATGGGTTCGGGCGTGCTTGCCTTTGACCAAAACGTAAACGTTGTTCCGCTGCTATTTGGTGGAACGGGAAATATGAGTTATAGCCTTGTTCAACCACAAAGTTACCCCGAAAGTTTAGAAGCCGGCACGTTAAATCTACCCGCTATTTCCGCACTTTGCGAAGGGGTTAGGCTTGTAAAACATAACCTAACCAACTTTGCAAATCAGCTAACAAGCTACACGCAAAAAGTAATCGCTAACCTTATTGATATAAGTAGGGTCACGTGTTACTCTTTGCCCAACCCAAGCGGTATAGTGGCGTTTAGAATAAACGGGGTTTCATCCGAACAGGTTGCCGATAGGCTTAACTACGATTTTGACGTAGCAGTGCGTGGCGGACTGCATTGTGCGCCCCTTATGCACGAGTTTTTAGGCACTTCAAAAGACGGCTTAGTTCGTGCAAGTTTTGCCGTGCAAAACACTACGAGAGAAATTGATTACTTTATAAAGTGCGTGCGTCAAATAGCCTTAGATAGTTAGGCTAATGTCTAAATTTTTTTAAGTTCGGCGACCACCTTTGCTAAAAGTTTACGCTTTTTATCGTCCAAGGCGGGTGCAAGCATATTTGCAAAAGCGTCTAACTGCTCGTTGGTAAGCGTGCCGTTGCGCTTGCCCTTTTCTGCTTCAAGGTAAATTGCTTTTAGTAAGTCGTTCTGATTTTTGCCGTCAAACTTTTTTGCGATAGAATTTACCATGCCCAAAAGCCCTTGGTCTATATTATCTGACACGTTTAAGTTATCAAAGTCGTTAGAAAACTGATTAAAATCTTGCATAAACACACTCCTAAATGTTATTCAATTTTATTTTATGACGCACATATAATATTATGTTAGTGGTGCATTATGGAAATATTACAATTTTTAATATCTTTTTTTATGAAGGAATACGGCGGAGATAAGATTATGCCGATTTTAAACTGCTTTAAGGAAAACTCTTACGACGTTAAGCGCACGTTACAAAACTTAAAGCCAGAAATGCTTGCCCCCCTATTGCAAAGCATTATGCAAAAAGGGCAAAAAGCAAGCCCCCACGATGATTGTGGGGGCTATGGAACTAAGCCTATTGATTGGGTGGCAGATAAACGCATAGTAAACTGCCTTAACGGGTATTTTAACGCTTAGGGCAACGCCACGACGCTCGTGCTTGCTATTTGGGTAGCCCTTGCAAGCGCCAACGCAAAAGTATCACACTTGTTTTCTTCAAGGGTTGGGGTTATACCTACCCTATGAATACACGTTTCATCATCGTCTGGCCAAGTAATTTTTGCCGTGGTAAGTTTAAGCGCCCCGCCCGATTGTAAACGGTAGGTCGTTTGCATTATACCCTTACCATAGGTGCGATATACCATTTCACTATCGGTAGAAAGTTTGCTTCCAACCACAACCAAGTTATCGTGACTAAACACGCCGTCACTATAACTAATCATTGCGCCTATTAGACACTCTGAAGCGGAAGCAGTGTTTCTATCTGCCATAACGGTAATCTTCGTAATGGCTTGATTAAAGTTGTTTTTATCAACTGAAAAATTGCTTACCCTATATCCTTCTTCCTTTTCAACACCGTCACCGTCAAGTTTTTCGTTTGCGCTAACGATTTTATAATTGTTTTTGCCTTGGTTATATATTAGGTAAGAAGCCACTTGGGTTAGAACACGCATATCCCCGCCACCGTTACCACAAAGGTTAAGTATTAAACGTGTTCTGCCTTTTTGAACCATATATTCAAGTATAGCGCCTATTTGGTAACCAGCATCGCCGTCAAAGGCAGAAAGAGTGACTAATGCAGTATCTTGACCTAAAGACGGGTCGCCTAAGACCGTCTGATGTTCTTTAATGCTATTAAATGCGTCAGTAACGTCGTCCACTCTAAAATCGTTTCTTGGCGAGAAGTATGCAAAACGTTCGCTATCTTGATAGGTTACGTAACTCATATAATAGGTGGTTTTAACAACGTTATTAAAGGTCAGCTCTTGCCCCGCCCTATCAACGACGATATCAACCGCTTGGCCTTCCAAAACCGTTTGCATAAACTCGGCAAGTTGTTTGCCGTTTGAAATTTGCACGTATTCGTTGGGCTCGAAACCATCTAATACGCTAATTCTAATCTTAGCAACTCTGTCGCCGTCCAATAGCCCAGCGTTATATGCGGGCGAGTTAACCGACACTTTTGAAATAGCGTTGCTATCTTGCATTTCGCTTGAAACAAACGATATACCTATTCCAACGTATTTGCCACTATTTTCAGCTAAAAGTTTTTCGTATTCTTCTTTGGTATAGTAGGCTGAATAGCCGTCTAAGAAGTTACCTGCTATAAGCTGAGCAATCTTGTCGCCTTCAAGTTTAACGTAGGTGTCTGTTTCGGGGTCGTAAACGAAGCCAACCTTGTCCATAATTTCAACGACTTCACTAACCACTTGAACGCTTTTGCCCTTTATTGCAAAGTGCGTAAAGTATCCACCGAAAAAGGAAATCAATATAATTATCGTTAGCCCTATTGAAGTAAGAATCTTCTTTCCATCAGGACCTTTCATTCTTTGATTGTATTTATCCAAAATATTCATAGCCTATCATCCTAAAAGTTCGTATAAAATAGTAATCATCTTAAAAGTTACGGCGTCGGCAAACTTTCGCAAGTTAAAGCCCGTTAAGTTTTGAATTTTATCAAGCCTGTAATTTAGCGTGTTGCGGTGAATATACAGCACCCTTGACGTTTCGCTTGCGTTAAGATTGTTATCTAAAAAGGCTTGTGCCGTTTTAATCATTTCTTCATCGGCAAAGAACTGCTTAGTACCCGCCTCGGTAAGAACTTTAATATAATCTATTTGCCTATTTTTAGGCATTTCTTCTAAAACCTTGGCAAGCGCAAACTCTTTATAGGTATGCACGCTCGATTGGGTTTTTATTTTTGCCATCATCTTCACGGCGGAAATCGCTTGTGAGAAAGAAACGCCCGCTTCGGCAATACCGCTTACCTTGCCACCCACGCCAACCTTTATGCGTATACCCGTTTCTTCGTAAATAGAACGGCAAAGCGTTTCGGCATATTCTGCGGATGAACAGTATTCTTTGACTACGCTATCAGCATATTTAACCAAAATACTAACGTCGTCTTGCAAAGCAAAAGCGAAATCTTTTCCACCATAGTTGTAACTGTCTAAAAAGTCAACAACTTCGCCAACGTACTTTTCTTCGCAAGAAATCGCCAAAACAAAAAGTGGCTTATCTGCAACCGAGTATTGTTTGCAAAGGGCAGGCACTTGCACGGGGTCTACGTCACCCATAATTAGCGCCCTAACGAAGGAGGGTGCATCTGCAAAACGGCTTTCAGTTTTGCCTGCAAGTTTGCAAATTAAAAACGCCAACGCCTTTTGGCTTTCAGTTGCACCGCTAATACCTGCAATATAATTCTTACCCTTACGGCTAAAGTTAAAATAGGTTGCGTTTATCTTTTCGTCGGCATAAACGCCCGTAAACCCGTCTATTTGACTTGGCAAAGGCAAATCGCCTAAAATCTTTTTGCCCGAAGCGCTGAAAACGGTCAAGACAATGCCTGTATTAGATTGTATCTCTTGCGCAAAGAGTTTTATATCTTTATCCATACGATTAAATTATACTACTTTTTTAAATAGTTTTCAAGAGAAAACTTATTATAGTTAAACTATTATCAAATAAACCAACAAAAAAAGCCAAGCAAATTTGCTTGGCTTTTAATTATCTAAAACTTATTCAGCGTCTTCTGCGGGAGCGTCTTCAGAATCATCTTGATTTTTAGCTTTTTGTTTTGCTAACTTCTTTTCAAGTTTAAGACGTTTCTTTTCTTCTTCAGCAGCGAGCTTAGCGGCTTCTTCAGCGGCTTTAGCGGCTTCTTCAGCAGCCTTTATTGCAGCTTCTTCTTCACGCTTAGCTTGTAACGCTTCAATGTCTGCCTTGTTAGCTTCGTCCCTTGCAACGATAGTTACTTCGGTATCCTTGTCGAAGATATGGCAGTGGTTGATATTGATAGCGATATCAATAATTTGACCAGCAGCAGTAATTGAACGAGAGTCAACCTTAGCAATAAGGTTACTTGCGTCTTCGTCAATACTTCTATCCTCAGCGTTAGCGTCTTCGTCAATGTTAGTTTTGCAGTAAAGCAAGGTTTCAGCACCGAGTGCTTCAACAACGTCAACTTTAATCTTGATGATAGGTGCTTTCTTGCCGTTAAGCCAATCAGCTTCGTCGTGGAAGTCTTCAGGACGAACGCCGAATACGATTTCTTTATCGGTGTTAAGATACTTGTCAAGGTTAACGATAAGTTCAACTTTTTCTTTGGGAAGAAGAACTTTATCCTTACCAAATTCTACGTAAACTTCATCTTTAGAACCAACCAACTTGCCAGTAAAGAAGTTCATTTGGGGCGTTCCAATAAAGCCTGCAACGAACATGTTTACGGGATAATCGTAAAGGTTCATAGGAGAGTCAACTTGTTGCATAAAGCCGTCTTTCATAACTACGATTCTAGTACCCATGGTCATAGCTTCAACTTGGTCGTGAGTAACGTAAATGAAAGTGGTTGCAAGTCTGTTGTGAAGTTTGGTAATTTCAGTTCTCATTTGAGAACGAAGTTTAGCGTCTAAGTTTGACAAAGGTTCGTCAAGCAAGAAAACCTTAGGTTCACGAACGATAGCACGACCTAAAGCAACACGTTGACGTTGACCACCTGAAAGAGCCTTAGGCTTTCTTGAAAGATACATTTCAATACCTAAAATTCTTGCAGCTTCCCTAACCCTTTGGTCAATTTGTTCCTTGGGCATTTTACGGAGTTTAAGACCGAACGCCATATTGTCGTAAACGGTCATGTGTGGATAAAGTGCGTAGTTTTGGAAAACCATTGCAATATCCCTATCTTTGGGGGCAACGTGGTTAACCAAAGTACCGTCGATGTAAAGTTCGCCGTCTGAAATTTCTTCAAGACCTGCAATCATACGAAGGGTAGTTGATTTACCGCAACCAGAAGGACCTACGAAAACGATAAACTCTTTATCTTCGATATCAAGAGTAAAATCGGTAACGGCGGTTACACCGGAAGGATAAACCTTATAAATGTTTTTAAGATTTAAACTGGACATATTTTCCTCCAAGCCGAAAGGCTTATTTTATTTAACGTATATATTGTACTACAAACCGACATCTTTTACAAGTATTTTTTGCCCAAACGTAAAAGATTTTTTTGTGCAATTTGCACAAAGATTTTTTAGTCAGTTAAATCAAGTTCGTCGAGTGTAAGTTCGTAAGCAGGTGCAAATTCTTTAAGGAAATACTGAACTTCTTCCATATTAGACTTTTTGAGTTCGCTACCGATTGAAGTTTTTGCTTTTTTAAATTCTGAATTTCCTGCCTTTACTTCTTCCACACACTTTAAGTAAGCCGAAAGCCTATCCGCCGCCTTTACCAATTTATATTCGTAGCAATCGGTGTTTGGCATAACGTAAGTGCTGTATTCTTCCTTTAAGTCGTCGGGCAAGGTGTTTAATATGCGTTTGCACGCCACTTCTTCTAAGTCTTTATAAGCCGACTTAATCTCGGGGTTAAAATACTTTATAGGCGTGGGCAAGTCGCCCGTTATTACTTCGCCCACTTCGTGATATTGGGCTAAAAGCACCACCTTTTCAACGTTAACCTCACCACCAAACCTTTTGTTTTTTATAACTGCCAAAGCGTGTGCAATTACCGCAACTTGATGACTGTGTTCCTTAATATTTTCTTCACGCACGGAACGCATTAAAGACCAGCGCTTAATATAGCGCATTCTGTTTATAAAGGCGAAAAATTTACTCATACTATTTATACCCACTCTTTTTAGATTTTTAGGGAATTTAATTTTAGCATAAAAAAACGTTTGACGCAATATATTTTTTGTGATAATATAAAAAACAGCAAGGCGTAAATAATAAACATCATACGCCTAAAAATTATTAATATTCGCTATGGGTGCCGTTTGGCTGAGATTATACCATTTGAATCCGCAAGGTAATGCTTGAAGGAAATGCAAAAGATAGAATTTTTAAGCACCCACTCGGGTGCTTTTTTTCGTAGCGGATAGAAGGAGAATTTATGAACTACAACTTACTTTCAACCGTCTACTTGATAGACAAACTTGAGCCGATAGCCACTTGGCTTACGGTTGGACTTTTAGGTGCTTGCCTAATCGCCCTTCTTACCTGCTTTATCATTGATAAAGTTACCGCCACCTTTGAAACGGCAAAAAACACCAATCTATTTAAACCCCTTGCAAAAAGCATGCTTATAGGTTTGGTTTTTTACGCCTTAGTGCTTGGAATTACCTTGCTTATTGCAGAAATTTGCAAAAAATATAGCCAAGCGTATTTAGACAAAAATTGGGTCAACGTAGAAATTATAACCCACGTGTTTATCCCCACGCTAATCACCCTTTGCATAGCGTTGATTTTTGGTCTTGTATTATATATAGTTTCAAAAACTAATCCCGAAAAGGTTAAAAGCGTTACCACAATTGGCGCAATAGTACTTTTTGTTTGCATAGTTGCAACCTTAATTACTACCTACTTATACTTTGCAAATAACATTGACGGGGACGGATACTATACCGACGGCTACGGCAACCTTAACCAAGTTGCGCTATGGGTGGCAAGTGGCGTTATTATAGTTGGTTGTGTTTTGGCAGGCATTTTGCTTGGCAAACACGACAATAAGCCCTTTGACACCAAGTGCATAACCATGGCAGGCGTATGCGTTGCACTGTCGTTTGCCCTTTCGTATATTAAACTTTTCGATATGCCTTTCGGCGGTTCGGTTACACTTGCTTCAATGATGCCCGTAATGCTTTTCAGTTACGTTTACGGCACGAAAAAGGGTTTAATTTGCGGGTTCGTATACGGAATGCTTCAAGCAGTGCAAGACCCCTTCGTAGTGCACCCCGCACAACTTCTTTTAGACTACCCCGTTGCCTTTGCAATGGTTGGGTTTGCAGGTTGTCTTACAGGCTTTAAGGTGCTTGAAAAAGTTCCGCAAGTTAAATTTGCAATAAGTGCCGTAATCGCCGGTAGCCTTAGATTTTTATGCCACGTACTGTCGGGCATATTCGCATTTGGCGCTTACGCTTTAGACCTTGGCTATACCAACGTTCCGCTTTATAGTTTGGCATATAACAGTTATATGTTTATAGATATCGGTTTAGTGGTGCTTGCGGGCGTTGTGTTATTATGCTCTAAGTCGTTTAGGCACGAACTTGAAAAACTTAATCAACCACTTTATTAAACTGCCAACTCTTATCCTTGTGCTTTTATCGTGGCATTACACTCGAAAAAGTCAATATTTCAAAAAAATAATCACGCTACTTTTTTATTTTAGTAGCGTGATTTTTTATATTATCTTTTATCATTACGGCGTTTAATCGACTTTTAATCGCAACACACGTCTTTTTTACTTTCTTCCACCGGCTTTTCTGCAGGTTTAGTTACGTCGCCTATGCCGGTCGTTTCAGAAAACAAGACGTTGGCTTTAGTCATATTTACTGCGTCGGTTGGAACTATTATCTTAGAAGCAACGCCGTTTGACATTGCAATTAACGCTTCGTATTTTTTTAGTTCTAAAACGGATAGGTCAGCGTTGACTTCTTTAAGAGCCCTTAAGCCTTCGGCTTCGGCTTCCTTTGCAAGTATTGTAGCCTTTGCCTCACCTTCGGCACGTGCTATTCTTGCATCACGTTCACCCTCTGCCTGCAAAACCATAGCTTGCTTGTCGCCTTCCGCTCTCGTAATAACCGCAGCCTTGTGCCCTTCTGCTTCAAGCAAGGTTTCACGCCTGTCACGTTCTGCCTTCATCTGCTTTTCCATTGCGTTTTGAATTTCAGACGGCGGTATAATATTTTTTAATTCAACACGGTTTACTTTTATACCCCATTGGTCGGTCGCTTCGTCTAAAATCTCGGTCATTTTACCATTTATCGTATCACGTGAAGTTAAGGTGTCGTCAAGTTCTAATTCGCCAACGATGTTTCTAAGCGTGGTCGCTGCTAAGTTTTCAAGCGCACTTATTGGGTTTACCGCACCGTAAGTGTATAAATTAGAATCAAAAACCTTAAAAAACACTACCGTATCAATTTGCATGGTTACGTTATCCTTGGTAATAACCGGTTGTGGCGGAGAATCTAAAAACTGCTCCTTTAAGGTAACTCTTTTAGAAATTACGTCAATTATCGGAATTAAAAAGTGGATACCGGCATTCCAAGTTTTGCAGTATTTACCAAGCCTTTCAATTACGTATTCGGTTGCTTGTGGAACTATTTTAATTCCTGCTATAAGAATTATCAGCACAACAATTCCAATAATAATTCCAATCATTATAAAAATCCTCCTTGCTTTTTACTAATATTAATATTATAACGATTTTGTTAACGTTTTATAACCTTATTTAGAGCAACTACTCTCGCACGGCTTGTTGCGTTAAACGTGTTATATGCTGTCTATTTTCACTTTTATCTATTTTGCTTTTTATTATTTGCACTATAAGTCCCGCTACAAGAAAGGCAAAGCCAATTCCGTATAGTAGCATAGTCGTATTAGTGCTTTCAACAATCCAGCCACCCAAGATAGATAATGCACCACAAACGTAACAAACGATATATGCAACGACCATAAGCGTTCACCCCATTAATTAATTAGACCAACGAATAGATATATCCCAACGCAAAGCAATAGAGTAATAATAAGCGTGCACACGAAGAACACCACCGTACCCTTGGTAACCGTTCCCCTTTTATACTTTATTGCAGAAACCACTATGCCTATTATTGAGACAAGGCACACCGGTGCGTATGAAATTAGACCGTATATAAGCATGACAGCCAAACCAATTCCCACACCAAGCCCGACGCCTATATTATTGTTACCAGCTTGCTGTTCACGAATCCCTGCAATTATATAAGTCGGATCGTAGCCATGTCGTTCTGTGAGCCAAGGAGTTGATTTATGACATTGTCTTCCTAAGACCGCTTGGCCTCCGACTTATAAGCATGACAGCCAAACCAATTCCCACACCAAGCCCGACGCCTATATTATTGTTACCAGCTTGCTGTTCACGAATCCCTGCAATTATAT
>JAZQKH010000049.1:0-25423 GCA_045542055.1 Christensenellaceae bacterium
CGTCGTCGCTTCGTTCGAGTCTTCTCACCTACGGTTCGCTCCCTTAGCAGGGGACGGCAACCCTTTTGTCGCCTTGCGACATTTCCCCTATTAGGGGAATCACCTCTCCTCTCTGCCAACAAACGAAAACCCTGCACGATAGTGTAGGGTTTTTGTTTTTACGTAGTATTTGTTAACTACAAGGTTAAAATCACAAGTGCCATATCGCAATAACAATAGATTTACCTAATTCGTATTACGGTTATGTGTGCGGATACTGCACGAACACCACCTGCTAACGGAGTTATCGTTAAAGCAGTTAAAGCCCCTGCGGGATTACGTACGGTTATTACTGAATTTTCAGTATTAGTTTCTATTATGGCAACACCTATTATCTGAGAAGTGCCCGTCACTCGACCCACGACAGTGTACGATAGGTCAGCACCGTTTACAGTTAATACTAACTGTCCTGCTTCAGTAACTGAAACTTAAAAAAATATTTGATAAACGCCTATCGTTTATATAATAATTGCAACAATTTGCACAAAAGCAGTTTTTAGAAAAATTATTTTCGTTCATATAATCCCTTTTAATTTTGATATTATATAATATGTTCTCACACTATCAATCATTATACCCTACTTGAAAAACTTTCAAGGCAAAATTTACTTAAAAATTATTGCTTTTTTATATGTTTGTGTTAAACTAAGAACGTATATGCAGTAAATCAATACCAAAAAGGAGATGTGCGTGGATAACAATTTAGGTGAATTTTTAAGAGAAAAACGTAAAGAAAAAGGTCTTACGCAAAAACAGTTATCGAACTTACTACACGTAACCGAGTCTGCGGTAAGCAAGTGGGAAAAAGGCGTTGCACACCCAGATATATCTTTATTAACAAATCTTTCAGAAATTTTAGGCGTTACCGAACACGAACTTATTACGGCAAGCGTTGACCAAAAAACACGACAAGAAAAAGTACAAGCAAAAAAATGGCGTGCAGTTTCGTTTGCGTGGAATTTGTTTTTTTATATTGCTTACGGCTTGACACTAATAACCTGCTTTATTTGCAACTTAGCAATAGACAAAACGCTATCTTGGTTTTGGATTGTGCTATCGGCGCTCGTGCTTGCATTTACATTTACCAATCTACCCAAGTTTATTAAAAGTTATAGATTGTTTTTAATACCTCTTTCAAACTTTTTGGCTTTAATTTTGCTTTTAGGCGTGGTTTGTTTATATTCTAATGGAAATTGGTTTTGGATAGCCACAATAAGCGTATTACTTGACATAACCATTATCTTTCTGCCGATATTTATTGCAAAATATCCACTGTTTACCAGAATCAAAAGATTTAACGACTTTATTTCGGTTGGGATAGATTTTGTTTTACTTAACGTATTGCTTATTATTATTGACGGGTATTGCATTAACCAAAGTTTTGCAAACGAAAGTTGGTATTTAAGCATTGCTTTGCCCATTACATTATGCGTTTATTTGGCGGTTAGTTTATTGATGTGTGTAAGATTCTTAAAAGTCAATAAATTGATAAAAACGAGCGTGATTTTAACGCTAACGACCTTTATTTTATACGGCGCACCACTCCTTATTAAGTCTGACGACCCTGTCGTTCAAAATGCGTTAAACGAAATAAATATTTTCAAAGCAAACCTTGCCGTTTGGGAAGCAAACGCTACCATACAGCAAAACGTCCATTTATTAATATGCCTAACGCTTATAACGACGGCAGTAGCCTTTTTCATAGCAGGCGTAATAAAACGTATAAAAACCAAAAAATCTTAACTAAATACAAATAAAACCCCGTTCCAATAATTTGGAACGGGGTTTTTTGATTCGAATTTTACTTTATAGTTTGTGTCTTTTCCTTTTGAATAACGTCGTGCGCACCACCTTCAACTATACTCGTTGCAGAAACCAAGGTGAGTTTTGCCTTGCTTTGAAGTTCTGGTATGGTAAGAGCACCGCAGTTGCACATAGTTGATTTAACCTTACTTAAGGAAATTGCAACGTTATCTTTTAGTTTGCCTGCATATGGAACGTAACTGTCAACGCCTTCTTCAAATGAAAGTTTTTTATCACCGCCAAGGTCGTAACGTTGCCAGTTCCTAGCCCTTTGAGAGCCTTCGCCCCAATATTCTTTATAATAGTTGCCACTTATGATAACTTTATTGGTGGGGCTTTCGTCAAATCTAGCAAAATATCTGCCGAGCATAACGAAATCAGCACCCATAGCGAGCGCCAAAGTGATGTGGTGGTCGTATACTATACCGCCGTCAGAACATACGGGAACGTAAATACCAGTTTCTGCAAAATACTTGTCACGCTCTTCGCAAACTTCAATAAGTGCGGTTGCTTGCCCTCTACCTATACCCTTAGTTTCTCTGGTAATACAGATAGAGCCACCACCGATACCAACCTTAACGAAGTCGGCACCACTTTCCGCTAAAAATCTAAAACCTTCGGCATCAACTACGTTACCAGCACCTACTTTAACGTCGTCGCCATAATTCTTTCTAATCCAGTCGATAGTGAGTTTTTGCCACTCAGAAAAACCTTCTGACGAGTCGATACAAAGAACGTCTGCACCGGCGTTAACAAGAGCGGGCACACGTTCAGCGTAGTCCCTTGTATTGATACCTGCACCTATTACGTAACGCTTTTTACTATCTAAAAGTTCAGTCGGGTTTTGTTTGTGACTATCGTAGTCCTTTCTGAATACAAAGTAGCACAATTTTTGTTCTTCGTTTATTATGGGCAGAGAATTTAATTTGTTGTCCCAAATAATATCGTTTGCTTCTTTTAAGGTAGTGCCTTCCTTTGCGGTTATAAGCTTTTCAAAAGGAGTCATAAAAGTTTTAACCTTTAAGTCAGGACTCATACGGCTTACCCTATAATCACGGCTGGTAACTATACCAACCAACTTTCCGTCAGAAGTGCCGTCCTCAGTAATAGCCACGGTTGAATGACCGGTTTTTTCTTTTAACGCTATAACGTCTGCCAAAGTGCTTTCGGGCGACAAGTTTGAATCACTTGGAACGAAGCCCGCCTTATAGTTTTTAGCACGTGCCACCATTGCGGCTTGACTTTCAATTGATTGTGAGCCGTATATGAACGATACACCGCCTTCTTTTGCAAGTGCAACCGCAAGTTTATCGTCTGATACCGATTGCATAATTGCTGATACCATAGGTATATTTAGCGAAATAGCGGGTTCAGTACCCTTTTTATATTTAACGAGCGGGGTTTTAAGACTTACGTTTGCAGGTATTGCTTCTGCAGAAGAATAACCTGGAATTAACAAATATTCGTTAAAAGTGTGTGACGGTGTATTGATATATTTTGCCATAGTGTTCTCCTTTTTTTACATATTATAGAGATTTTTTTGTTTTTGTCAAACGATTACTACTAAAATTTTTAGTTATTAAAACAAACCGGTTATAACGCCGTTTTCATCAACGTCGATTTTTTCGGCTGCGGGTACTTTTGGAAGCCCCGGCATAGTCATAATGTCGCCCGTTAAAACAACCACAAAGCCTGCGCCTGCCGACACCTTAACCGACTTGACAGTAATCTCAAAATCGGTGGGTGCGCCAAGTTTTTTGGGGTCGTCTGAAAAACTGTATTGAGTTTTTGCAATACATACGGGACAGTTGCCAAAGCCGAGTGCCGTAAGCGTTTCAATTTGCTTTTTAGCCGATGGCGTAAATATTACGCCATTGCCACCGTAAACCTTTGTGGTTACTGCTTTAATTTTATCTTCTAAAGACTGCTCGCTTTGATATGCAAAGGTAAAGTCACCCTTTTCTTCTTCACAAAGGCGAACTACTTCTTTTGCAAGCGCTTCTCCACCCTTACCACCTTCTGCCCATACGGTAGATAAAACTACGTTTACACCGAGTTTTTTACACTCTGAAATAATGCAGTCTATTTCATTATCAGTGTCGGTTGGGAATCTGTTAACGGCAACAACGCAAGGTAGCTTGTAAACGGTTTTAATATTGGAAACGTGCCTTAAAAGGTTAGGCATACCCTTAACCAATGCGTCAAGGTTTTCTTCGCCAAGTTCAGTCTTAGCCAAACCGCCGTGCATTTTAAGAGCCCTAACGGTTGCCACTATTACTACTGCAGACGGAACTAAGCCTGCCATACGGCACTTAATATCTAAAAACTTTTCTGCGCCAAGGTCTGCGCCAAAACCTGCCTCAGTAACGGCGTAGTCGCCCATTTTAAGCGCCATTTTGGTTGCTATAATCGAGTTGCAACCATGTGCGATATTCGCAAAAGGTCCACCGTGCACGAAAGCAGGCGTGCCCTCTAAAGTTTGAACGAGATTGGGTTTAATAGCGTCTTTTAATAGTGCTGTCATAGCACCTTGCGCCTTTAACTGACCGCAAGTAACGGGGTTACCAAAAACGTCGTAAGCAACTATAATACGTGCAAGTCTTTCTTTAAGGTCGGTAATGCTAGACGACAAACAAAGAACTGCCATAATTTCACTGGCAACGGTTATATCGTATCCGTCTTCCCTTGGCGTGCCGTTCGCCTTGCCACCCAAGCCGTCCACCACGAAACGAAGTTGACGGTCGTTCATATCAACGCAACGACGCCAAGTGATACGCCTTGTATCGATATTTAGTGCATTGCCTTGATGAATATGGTTATCAAGCATAGCGGCAAGAAGGTTATTTGCAGCACCTATTGCGTGGAAGTCACCCGTAAAGTGTAGGTTAATATCTTCCATAGGAACAACTTGAGCGTAACCACCACCCGCAGCACCACCTTTAACGCCGAAAACCGGCCCTAAAGACGGTTCACGAAGTGCCACCGTAACGTTCTTGCCTATACGCTTTAAGCCGTCCGCAAGACCGATTGTGGTGGTCGTTTTACCTTCGCCCGCCGGAGTTGGGGTAATTGCAGTTACCAAAATAAGTTTACCATCTTTTTTCGTACTTTCTTTAAGCAATGAAAGGTCTATTTTTGCTTTATATTTGCCGTAGCACTCGTAATACTTTTCATCAACGCCCGCAACCGACGCTATCTCTTGAATAGGTTTAAGGGTTGTTTGTTGAGCGATTTCAATGTCTGATAAATACGCCATTTTATAGTTCCTTTTACTTAAAATATTTAACGGCTGAAGCAAACATTTTAATATCGTAATTGCCGTATACGTTTTTATATAAACCGTTATTGTAACGTTCAGAGTGACCCATCTTACCAAAAACTCTACCGTCTGGGGATAAAATACCTTCAATCGCCATAACGCTATTGTTGGGGTTAAACTGAACGTCACAAGTTGCATTGCCGTTCAAATCAACGTATTGGGTTGCAATTTGACCGTTTTTCTTCAATGCTTCCAAAACTGCAGGTTCAGCAATAAATCTGCCTTCCCCGTGCGAAATAGGAACGTAAATTATATCCCCCACGTTAACCCCCGTAAGCCACGGAGAGTTGTTTGAAACGACTTTAGTTGCAACAATTTTAGATTGGTGACGACCTATACTGTTAAATGTAAGCGTAGGTGCGTGTTCATCAGGTTCGGTAATTTTGCCGTACGGCACTAAACCGAGTTTTATAAGGGCTTGGAAGCCGTTACAAATACCACACATCAAACCGTCACGGCTTTCTAAAAGTTCGGTAACCTTTTCTTTAATTTGAGCGTTTCTAAAGAACGCCGTAATAAATTTACCAGAGCCGTCGGGTTCGTCACCACCAGAGAAGCCCCCCGGTATAAATATCATTTGAGAGTTTGCAATCTTATTAGCAAAGGCGTCGGCACTTCTTGCAACGCCGTCGGCAGATAAGTTGTTAAGCACGAAGATTTCGGCTTCGCCACCCGCACGCTCTATCGCTTTTGCAGAATCGTATTCGCAGTTTGTGCCTGGGAACACGGGGATAAGCACCTTGGGTTTTGCAACCTTTATGCTTGAAGTAAACTTTTTATCCGTTTTGAAAGAATAATCCTCAATGGTAGCGTTGTTTGACTTAATATTGCACGGGAACACGCTTTCAAGTTTATCTTCGTAAGCCCTTTCCAACGTAGCGATATCAAGCACGTCTTTGCCACAAATAAGGGTGTATTCGGCGGTAGTATAGCCAATGGTCTCGCCAACGTTATCGTCGGTAGCAAGTTCTAATACGAACGCACCGTAGTTATACCCAAATAGGTTTGCAAGGCTAACGTTTGCGTCGTATTTAAAGCCGATAGCGTTACCCATAGCCATTTTAAGAACGGCTTCAGCAACACCGCCGTAGCAAGGCGTGTACGCTGAAAGCACTTTGCCTTCTCTCATAAGTGTGGTAACTAAATTAAAGTTCGATATTAAACTTTCAGCCTTGGGAAGTTTGTTTTGGTCAAGTTGGGGTTTAATAAGTACGACCTTATGACCCGCACCCTTAAATTCGGGTGAAACGATATTTTTAACTTTATCGTTAGTTACGGCAAATGAAACGAGCGTGGGCGGAACGTCTAAGTCTTCAAAAGAACCGCTCATACTGTCTTTACCACCTATTGCTGCAACACCCAAATCGGTTTGCGCCTTAAAAGCACCAAGTAGCGCCGATAAAGGCTTGCCCCAACGCTTTGCGTCCTTATTGGGACGTTCAAAGTATTCTTGGAAGGTTAAATAAACGTCCTTAAAGTCAGCGCCCGTTGCTATTAATTTACAAATTGATTCAACAACTGCAAGATATGCACCGTGATAGGGGCTCTTTTCGGAAACGAATGGGTTATATCCCCAACTCATAAGCGTACAGTCGTCAGTTTCGCCCTTTTCAACGGATACCTTTTGTACCATTGCTTGAATAGGCGTACGTTGACGCTTGCCACCAAACGGCATAAGAACGGTGCCTGCACCGATTGTAGAGTCGAATCTTTCGCTTAAACCACGCTTTGAGCATACGTTAAGGTCACTAGCAAGTTTAGCGTAGCCGTCTGCAAAGCCATAGTCTATATTTTTATCAAAATCTTGACATTTACCTGCGTGAACATCAATATGTTTTTCAGCACCGTTGCTATTTAAGAAATCACGCTTAATGTCAACTATGGTTTTGCCGTTCCAAGTCATCGTAAGGCGTGGGTCGGCTTTAACCGTTGCAACTACGGTTGCTTCTAAGTTTTCAGATTCAGCAAGGTCTATAAAGGCTTGAACGTCCTTTGCTTCAACCACCACCGCCATTCTTTCTTGCGATTCGCTTATAGCAAGTTCAGTGCCGTCTAAACCTTCGTATTTTTTAGGAACTGCGTTTAGGTCGATATCAAGACCATCTGCAAGTTCGCCGATAGCAACTGATACGCCACCCGCACCAAAGTCGTTACAGCGTTTAATCATTTGGCTTGCAACGGGGTTGCGGAACAACCTTTGAAGTTTACGCTCTTCAGGTGCGTTACCCTTTTGAACTTCTGCACCGCAGTTTTCAAGCGAGTGTAAGTCGTGTGATTTAGAAGAACCCGTAGCACCGCCACAGCCGTCCCTACCCGTTCTACCGCCAAGTAAAATAATCTTGTCGCCAGCAGTGGGAACTTCACGGCGAACGTTGCGTTCGGGTGCACCTGCGATTACTGCACCTATTTCCATACGCTTTGCAGCGTAGCCGTCGTGATAAAGTTCATCAACTATACCCGTAGCAAGACCTATTTGGTTGCCGTAAGACGAATACCCCGCAGCAGCGGTGGTAACAATTTTACGTTGGGGAAGTTTACCCTTAAGCGTTTGCGATAAGGGCTTTAACGGGTCGGCAGCGCCAGTAACACGCATAGCGCCGTACACGTACGACCTGCCTGAAAGCGGGTCACGAATAGCACCGCCTATACACGTTGCAGCACCACCAAACGGCTCAATTTCAGTGGGGTGATTATGCGTTTCGTTTTTAAATAATATTAACCACGGCTCTTTTTTGCCGTCTATTTCAATTTCAACCTTAACGGTACAAGCATTAATTTCTTCAGACTCGTCAAGTTTATCAAGCTTACCAATCTTCTTAAGATATTTACCCGCCAAAGTGCCTATATCCATAAGGTTTATGGGCTTAGTTCTACCCAAAAACTCTCTAGTTTTAATATAGTCTTCATAAGCCTTTTGTAAAAGTTCGTCTTCAAACTTTACGCTATCTATGGTGGTTAAGAAAGTGGTGTGGCGACAGTGGTCCGACCAATAGGTATCTATCATACGAATTTCAGTTATAGTCGGATTGCGGTCTTCACCTTTAAAATACTGTTGACAAAAGGCTATATCGTCTTCATCCATTGCCAAGCCGTAGGTCTTAATAAAGTCCTTTAAGCCCGCCTTGTCTAATTGGTTAAAGCCGTCTAACGTAGCAACTTCGGTGGGAATATCGTACTCGGCTTTAAGGGTTGTTTTTTCACCTAAATCGGCTTCTCTGCTTTCGACGGGGTTGATTACGTATTTTTTAATTTCGGCAAGTTCATTTTGTGATAAGTTGCCGTATAAAACGTAAATTTTTGCCGTTTGAACAAGCGGTCTTTCCTTTTGTGAAATTAGTTGCAAGCATTGTGAACAAGAATCGGCACGTTGGTCAAACTGACCCGGTAACGGTTCAACGGCAAACGTAACGCCACCGTTTGATTCAACTTTAGTGTAAACACTGTCAACTTGCGGTTCAGAAAAAACCGTTTTTATAGCATAGTCGAAAAGGTCTTGGTCGATATTTTCAACGTCGTATCTGTTAAGCACTCTTAAGTTTTCAAGATTTTTTATACCTAAAAAGGTTTTAACGTCACTAAGTAGTGACTTGGCTTCATGGTCGAAGCCCGCCTTTTTTTCAACGAAAATACGGTTTACCATTTATTTTGTCTCCTTGTAAAGTAATGCCCTTTTGCCGATGTCTTTTCTGCAAAACTTGTTGTCAAAATGAATTTTATCAGCCAAAGCGTACGCCTTGTTTACAGCCGTTTGCAAGTCGGGTGCAGTAGCCGTTGCACCAAGCACTCTACCGCCCGAATTTTTAAGCACACCGTCGTCAAGTTTTGCACCCGCAACGTAGATATAACCGTCGTAGTCGGTGGGTAATGTTATTGGATAGCCCTTTTCATAAGATGTGGGATACCCCTTTGACGCTAAAACTACGCAACAAGCACTGCCACTTGAAAATTCAACTTTAGTTTGACTTAAAGTGCCGTTGGTGGTTGCCCACATAACTTCTAACAAGTCGGTTTTAAGAAGGGGTAAAACCACTTGCGTTTCTGGGTCGCCAAACCTACAGTTGTATTCTATAACTTTAGGTCCGTCTTTGGTAATCATTAATCCAAAATACAAACAACCCTTAAAAGTTCTGCCTTCTGCGTTCATTGCTTGCATTGTAGGCAAAAATATTTTTTGCATACATATTTCTGCAATTTCTTTAGTGTATACGGGGTTGGGTGCAATAGTACCCATACCCCCCGTGTTTAAGCCCGTATCGTTATCCCCTGCACGCTTGTGGTCCATTGAAGAAACCATCGGCACTAACGTTTTGCCGTCGGTAAACGATAAAACGGATACTTCGGGGCCTTCCAAAAACTCTTCGATAACGATATTGTTTCCACTTGCGCCGAAAACTTTATCTTGCATAATTGAGTTTACTGCATCGTATGCTTCTTGGCGAGTGTTAGCAATTATAACACCCTTTCCGAGCGCCAAGCCGTCGGCCTTAATAACCACGGGGATTTTAGAATCCCTTAAATACTCTAACGCCTTATTCGCATCGTCAAACGTGGCGTAATCGGCAGTAGGTATGCCGTACTTCTTCATAAGGTTTTTAGAAAACACCTTACTACCTTCTATAATCGCAGCATTTTTGTTAGGTCCAAAACACGGTACGCCCACTTCGGTAAGCCTATCAACAGCACCTAACACCAAGGGGTCGTCTGGGGCTACTACGGCATAATCTATTTTATTATCAATCGCAAACTGAACGATTTTGTCAATTTCAGTTGCACCGATATTAACGCAAGTTGCATCCATTGCGATACCGCCGTTACCAGGCAATGCAAATATTTGGTCTACACTTTTATTTTCTTTTAGTTTTTTTATAATGGCGTGCTCTCTGCCACCGCCACCTACAACCATTATTTTCATGAATAAATCTCTCTTGAATTTTTTATAGAATTAGTGGTGGAAAAGTCTCATACCGGTAAACGCCATAGCCATACCGTATTTATCGCACGCTTCAATAACCAAATCGTCACGAACAGAGCCACCTGGTTGGGCAACGTAACTTACGCCACTAAGTTTCGCTCTTTCAATGTTGTCACTGAACGGGAAGAAAGCGTCAGAGCCCAAAGCAACGCCTGAAATCTTATCAAGGAAGTCTCTAATCTCTTCCTTGGTTAAAGGTTCGGGCTGAGCGGTAAAATACTTTTGCCAATTACCGTCGGCACATACGTCTTCTTCGTTTTTATTGATGTATCCGTCAATTACGTTGTCACGTTCGGGTCTGCCAAGGGTTGGCAAGAAAGGTAGATTAAGCACCTTTTCGTGTTGGCGAATAAACCAAGTGTCCGCTTTACCACCAGCTAAACGTGTGCAGTGTATTCTTGACTGTTGACCAGCGCCAACGCCGATTGCTTGTCCGCCGTAAGCATAGCATACTGAGTTTGATTGCGTGTATTTTAAGGTAATAAGCGCAATGATAAGGTCACGCATAGCACTGTTGGGAATATTTTTATTTTGTGTTACGATATTGCTAAGCAAACTTTCGTCAATTTTAAAGTTGTTTCTGCCTTGTTCAAAAGTGATGCCGAAAACTTGCTTAGTTTCAATTTCTTCGGGAACGTAATCGGGGTCAATTTTAACTATGTTATAGTTGCCCTTACGCTTCTTTTTAAGAATTTCTAACGCTTCGTCGGTATAACCGGGTGCAATAACGCCGTCGGAAACTTCCTTTGCAATAAGTTTTGCAGTGGTAACGTCACAAACGTCTGACAAGGCGATAAAGTCACCAAAAGAGCATTGCCTATCAGTACCCCTTGCCCTTGCGTAAGCACATGCAAGTGGTGAATCGTCTAAGCCGATAGCGTCTGAAACGAAGCAAGCCTTTTTAAGATTTTCGTCAAGTTTAATACCAACCGCTGCCGACGTAGGACTTACGTGCTTAAACGACGTTGCAGCAGGCAAGCCTAAAGCCTCTTTTAATTCTTTAACGAGTTGCCAAGCGTTAAAAGCGTCTAAAAAGTTGATATAGCCGGGTCTTCCACACAAAATTTCGATGGGAAGTTCACCGTTATTCATATATATTCTTGAAGGTTTTTGGTTGGGGTTGCAGCCGTACTTTAATTGAAATTCTTTCATTTTATCTCCTATTACTTGTTTTTGTTCACAAGTTTCTCGTTGATTTCACCGGTCGCTAAGTTGGTATATCTTACGTAAAGTGAAATTTTATTATCGTCGTCTAAATTGTTCCAAATATCTGCGGTAAACTGGTCAATGCAGTTGGGAACACTAACTCTTTCAGGCTCGCCTTGGAAGGTGGGAATTGGGTTACCGTCGGTAACGTAAGTATGAATAAAGTGACCTAAACCTTTTTTAGCCGGATAGTCAAAGAAATATCTTGCACAGTCGCTACCTTCAGCGTCTATGCTCTTTAAGATGCTCATTTGATAGGTAAAGTCGTTATCGTTAAAGGTTACCATACCGCTAATTCTTGGCGTAAAGTTTGGTGCGTCTGGTTCAAACTCTCTGGTAAAAAGCGCTTTTGCAAAGCATTTATCTTTGCATAAAAATTCGTAAATGGTGTCCGTTTGGTCACCGTTTGTTACGATAAGGTTATTTTTATAACTTCTAACCGCCGAATATATGATAAGCGACGGGTCTTCTACTTTAGAAACGTCAAAGGGTTCGGTATAAACGTCACCGTTTTTGATGGTAAACACACGGTTACGGCTATTTTCACTTCTACCCATAATAAAATACGCTATAACGGCGTTTTTGCCGTCTTCTGATTTACCGATAACTATGCCCCTACCCACGTAAGGATTGCCCTTAATGGTATTGCCCATAGTTTTAACGTCGTAAATGCTCATTAGTCTTTCTCCTTATTTATCTGTTTTGCAAGTTGTTGGGTTGCCAATGGCAAGATTATCCATTCGGCTTGTTCCATAACTCTTTTTTGTAAAATCTCAGGCGTGTCGCCATCCAAAATCTCTACAGCCTTTTGCATTAAAATTTTACCGCCGTCGGGAATTTCGTTAACCAAATGCACTGTTGCACCCGTAACCTTTACCCCGTATTCCAACGCTTTTTCGTGCACCTTTAAGCCGTAAAAACCTTCACCGCAAAAACTTGGGATTAGCGAAGGATGAACGTTGATAATTCTGTCTGCGTACCTTTTAACGAACTTTTCGCCTAATATACACATAAAGCCCGCAAGAACAATCATATCGATTTTTTCTTGTTGCAGTACGTCTAGAAGCCCGTCTTCAAACGCCTGCCTTGTAGGAAAGTCCTTTTTAATAACGATTGCACTTTTAATGCCTGCGTTTTTTGCACGGGTTAAGGCGTATGCATTGGCGTTATTCGATAGGACGAGAACTATTTCACCGTCGGTTATAACGCCCGCCTTTTGCGCATCGATAAGTGCTTGAAGATTTGTTCCGCCACCCGAAACGAGCACGGCAATTCTTGTTTTACTCATTTTTATATCCTTTGGGTAAAAATCTTAACCTACCTACAATTAGCAGAAGATAACACCCTTTTCACCCTTAATGATTTCGCCCATAATATAAGCGTCTTCGCCGTTAGCCTTTAACACTTCTATCGCCTTTTCAGCGTCTTGTTTTTTAACTACAACGCTCATACCAACGCCCATATTGAAGGTGTTAAACATATCCCTTTCAGGAATATTACCCGTTTTTGCAATAAGGTCAAAAATTGGAAGTATTTAAGCGATGCCTTGTTAATTTTTGCAGCAAAGCCATCGGGTAAGCTTCTTGGAATATTTTCATAGAAGCCACCGCCCGTTATGTGTGAAATTGAACGAACGCAAACCTTTTCTAAAAGTGCAAGGATGGGCTTAACGTAAATTTTAGTGGGTGTTAGCAAGGTTTCGCCAATAGACTTACCACCAAGTTCTTCCATAGGTTTAGAAATATCGTTAGTGCCGATTCCAAACACCTTTCTTACCAAAGAGAAGCCGTTACTGTGCACGCCACTTGACGGAATTGCAATTATAACGTCGCCTTCTTCCATAGACTTGGGATTTAAGATTTTATCTTTGTCTACTACGCCTACGGCAAAGCCCGCTAGGTCGTATTCATCTATTGGGTAAAAACCTGGCATCTCAGCAGTTTCGCCACCGATTAGTGCTGCACCACTTTGAACGCAACCTTCGGCAACGCCACTAACGATAGAAGCAATGTTCTCAGGAACGTTTTTACCGCAAGCAATATAATCTAAAAAGAACAAGGGCTTAGCACCGCAACAAATAACGTCGTTAACGCACATTGCAACGCAGTCAATACCAACGGTATCGTGCTTGTTTTGAATAAACGCAAGTTTAAGTTTAGTGCCTACGCCGTCAGTTCCGCTAACCAATACCGGTTTGTTTATACCAGTTAGGTCAAGTTCAAACAGACCGCCGAAACCACCAACGTCAGAGCAAACGCCCTTGGTAATTGTTCTGGCAACGTGCGCTTTCATAAGTTCAACCGCTTTGTAACCTGCGGTAATATCAACGCCCGCTGCTGCGTAGCTTTCAGATTTAGAATTCTTCATAATATTACTCCTTTCCGTTCCAACAGTAAGTACAAACTTTGCAAGGCTCTAAGCCGATTGCTTTCATCATACCTTCTAAGGTTTGGTATTCAAGTGAATCAAATTTCATTTTTTCGCAGATAGCATTTCTAAAATTTTTGCCCCTTTCGGTATTGCCGTCCGCATATTCTTCAATGTGTTTTAAGCCCTCTTCCCCTTCAAGTTCAACTATAATACGCCTTGCAATAAGGTCCATATCTGAGTTGTTACGAGAGAAGTTAAGATACTTGCAAGCATACATAATCGGTGGGCAAGCCGAACGCATGTGCACGGATTTTGCACCGTTGTTTTTCAAAAAGTCAACCGTTTCGTTAAGTTGTGTGCCACGAACTATACTGTCGTCGACGAACAATAAGTTTTTACCTTTAATTAATTCAACGACGGGTATTTGCTTCATCTTAGCAACCTTTTTACGTTCGCTTTGGTTGCTAGGAATAAAGCTTCTTGCCCAAGCTGGCGTGTATTTTATAAACGGTCTTGCAAACGGAACGCCACTTGCATTAGCATAACCGATAGCGTGGGGCGTGCCTGAATCTGGAACGCCACTTACGTAGTCTAACTTAGGAAGCGTGCCTGCATTGATTTCGTTTTCAGCCATAACTTGACCGTTGTTCATTCTTACAAGTTCTACGTTCTTGCCTTCGTAGTTGGCGTTAGGATAACCGTAATAAGTCCAAAGAAATGCGCAAATTTTCATCTTGTCGCTACCTTCTTTTAAGGTAACAACGTCCTCAGGGGTAAGTTTGGCAATTTCGCCAGACTTAAGTTCCTTTATTTTAGCGTATCCAAGCTTCTCAAAAGCAAACGATTCAAACGAAACGCACTTGCCTTGGGCGTTACCGCCAATGCTTACAGGTATTCTACCGTCCCTATCCCTTGCTACAATTATTTTGCCGTCTTCAAAAAGTAACATAATTGAAGCCGAGCCTTCAATAGAGTTTTGTGCGTGCACTATGCCTTGTTCTACAGTGTCTTTTTCTTCTATAAGCGCCGCAATTAGTTCGGTAGAATTAACTTTATTACCACTCATACCTTGAAAAACACCCCTGTTTTCACTAAGGTACTGAGTTATAAGTTTATCAATATTTGCAACGTAGCCAACCATTGTGATAGCATACATGCCAAACTTTGACCTTATAAGCAAGGGTTGCGGGTCAACGTCGCTTATACAACCGATACAAGCGTTTCCGTGAAGCCTTTCGGTAATGTTGTCAAACTTGGTTCTAAAAGGAGAGTTTTCTATATTGTGAATTTCTCTTTGAAATAGCCCCTCAGTTGAAACCGAAGCCATACCCGCCCTTGCTTTACCCAAGTGCGAGTGATAGTCTATACCGAAATAAACGTCTTGCACACAGTCTTTTTTACTTGTTATTCCAAAAAAACCGCCCATAAATCCTCCTGACCAGACTAAATTTTGCTAAAGAATAATTTAGACAAGGTCATTGGGTCGATATACTTACCGTCTTGGTATACACGCATATTGCCAGAAGCAATTTCGTCAATCAACATAACTTCTTCACCGTTGTAGCCGAATTCAAACTTGATATCGTACATATCAAGACCCTTTTCCTTAAGGTCGTCTGCAACGATTTTGGTAATCTTTTTAGTCATTTCAACCGTTTGGTCGTATTGTTCGGCAGTCATAACGCCCAAAGCGATTAAGCCTTCCTTTGTAACGAGCGGGTCGCCCTTAGCATCGTTTTTGAAGGTCATTTCAACGTAAGCGTCAAGAGGTGCACCCTCTTCAATATAATCGCCGTATCTACGAATAAAACTACCTACCGCTCTGTAACGGCAAATAACTTCCAAACCTTTACCGAACACTTTGCCGGGAAGAACTTCCATTGTGGTGTTTTCAAGGTCGGCTGAAACGTAGTGGGTTTTGATACCTGCTGCGTTAAGTTTTTCAAAAAAGTAGATGGACATACGAAGGTTTACGTCGCCAACGCCGTCAATGGTTAAACCAACTGAGTTTTCGCCTGGGTCAAATTTACCGTCTTTACCGGTGCAATCGTCTTTAAATTTTAATAGCACGTTGCCGTTTTCAAGTTGGTAAACGTCTTTTGTTTTGCCTTTGTAGATAAGTTTCTTGTTCATATTCGTATCTCCTAAAAATTAATTATTAAATTTATTTTCAACCGCTAAGTTCTTTTCCAAAACGGTTTGTTTATCTTTTGCACGTTTTGCGTCAAGTGCTTTTTGAAGATTCGTGTCTTCAATGGCAAACATTTGCAATACTAAAAGTGCAGCGTTGGTTGCACCGTTTACGGCAACGGTTGCAACGGGTATGCCGGACGGCATTTGCACGGTAGATAAAAGTGCGTCTACACCGCCGAGTTTACCACTCTCTACTGGAATACCCACCACGGGAAGCGTGGTGTTTGCAGCGATAGCGCCTGCAAGGTGTGCTGCCATGCCCGCCGCCGCTATTATTGCGCCAAAACCGTTAGCACGTGCATTTTTGGTAAACTCTGCACACTCTAAAGGTGTTCTGTGTGCCGAGTAAACGTGCACTTCGTACGGAACGTTAAAACTTGCCAAAGTATCGATGGCTTTTTGAACGATAGGTAAATCACTATCACTACCCATTATGATTGCTACTTTCTTCATAAAAACTCCTTAAATAAAAATTGGGCGCACTTACGTCGTAAAAAAAGTAAGTGTACCCAGACGGTCGGCATAAACTCCTTTGTTCCTCCGTGGTACTCCACTTAATCCGTCAGTTGCAAAGGACTTGTTAAGTTATTTATATTTTAACAAAAAGAATTTTCTTTGTCAACGATAAATACACCGCAAAACCTTTAAAAGTTTTTAAATTATAATATTTTTAAGCGTAAAAGGTTAAAGGGTTAATATCATACTTTTAGGGCTAAAGTTTTTAACGGATTTTTCCCTTTTGTGTTGATTTTTAAATATTGCCGTGATATAATTTATTAGAAGTTTTGCGTTAGGAGTTTAGGCTATGAAAATTTGCAAGGGCTACGGCTCTACGCTATTTATCAGCAATTACGATAATCAACATAATTTAACCTTAAAATTAACCAACGTTATCGCTCGTGACGACGGTGTTTTGAATAGGCCGGTAGACTTTCTTGAAACGGGCTTAGCACCCAAAGACTGCCCTGACGAGTGGACGGGGTCGCAAATACTTTCAATTAATACCGACGAAGCCGTTCCGCCAAGGATTAACGGCATTGCTATAGGTGGCAACCACGGTCACCCGTGCGCTATCGACGTGTTGCATTACGGTCACGGTAAGACTTGTCGTGACGTTGGCTCAGTGTGGGTTGACGATGCGGGCGTTACCTTTTACTTGGTGCAAGTTCCTAACGACGACCAATTGACCTTCGTTTCTGAAAACGTTGGCGAAAGTATAGATAAATATGATTTTGTGTTAAAGATTACGGGCAAACTTAAATACGTAAGAAACGGTCAAAGCACGTGTGACGTTTTACCTGCCGAACAAATAATGAAGTATTTAACCCCCGCAATTAAGCACCAACAAATTGACTTTTTTGCCCTTCAAAACGGACAAAAGAAAAGGGTTATAACAAGCGTTGAAGCCGACTTGGCGCAAATACGTGAAGTTTACGACGTAATTAACCCTGCAACCGTTGGCCCTGCACTTGAAAAGGCAAGACCTAATGGTGGCTTTGACAGCATGCCGGTAATTTCAAATTACGGTGAAAAGATGCTTAACGTCGACTGCAAACATTGCGTTTTAGACGATGGAACTTATATAAACGATTTTAAAGTAGAAAAACTTTCAAACGTGCATTTTAACTCGTACATGGGTGCTATGTGCCAAGAACGTCGTGACTTTTTCGGCGGTGGTGTTTTTAGATATATGCCTAAAACACTGCCCTTTATCACGGACGAAGGAAGCTTTGACTTTACAACGCCCAAGAATCTTAAATCACAGTTCCCGAAAAAACACTTGCTAACAAAAGATAGTTGGGCAAACCCAGATAACCCACCCAATCGTTTTATTGATATTTTGCGTGACAAAGACGGTCATAACAAAATGGGCTTTGCTACCGGTTACTTGCCACTATACGACGGCGAACCTGAAATAAGAAAGCAAAATCTAAGCCACGCTATCGATATTAGAACGAGTCTTAAACTTTACCCCGTCTTTAAAGACGGCGACCTTGACTGCGCTAGGGGCGTTGCCTACAAAAAGTATTTTAAGATTGAAAAGGACGGTGCTTATTCTTACGAGATTACCTATGAAGGCGTTCGATACGTTTATTGCGACTTCTTTGCAAAAGACAGTTTGGAGTTTACGGCGCTCGGCAAAGTTAGCATTTTAGAAATTTCAAACGATATTTGCATTGAAAATATTAACGGCAAAATAGCGATAACAAGCAACTCGGATACACCGCAATATGCAGTGTTAAAAGAAGTCTTGTAAATTACTAAAAAAGCATTTGGATTCCAAATGCTTTTTTGTTATCTTCTAAATTATTCTTGCCAATAGTCCACCTGGTCTGGCAGGTCAATGTTTTTTGCAAGGAAGGTAGGCTCTTTGCCTTCCCTTTTTTGCTTTTTATAATCGCTAAGTGCCCTAAAAGCGTACTTGCCAAGTATACAAATTACCGGAACGTTAATAAGTGCCATAAGCCCCATAAATATATCGGATATATCCCATAATAGACCGGCACTTAGACCTGCACCTAAAAATATGAGCAGTGCAAAACCAACGTAGTAAAAATTTTTAATCCAAAGTTTTGGCTCTTTTTTGCATATATGAATTATCGCCTTATCCACGTAAAATAAATTACCAATTAGAGTAGTAAATGCAAATAAAACCATTGATACTACTATAAATATCGGTCCAAAATCGCCCAAAGTTTTTGATAGTGCCTCTTGAACGTAGGGCGCACCCGCAAGTTTTTCACTTGGTTGAACACCTGAGCACATGCACATAAACGCCGTTGCAGTGCAAACTAAAAGCGTATCTATAAACACCGATAAAACTTGCACCAAGCCCTGCTTTACGGGGTGCGCAACTTCTGCCGATGCCGATGCGTTTGGCGCTGAGCCAACACCCGCTTCGTTTGAATAAAGACCACGCTTAATGCCGTACATCATACAAGACCCGCTAAGACCACCGAAAATAGCGTTAAAGTCAAAGGCTTCCTTAAAAATTTGAACGAATATTGACGGCAAGGTTTTTACGTTAAGAACTACTATTACAAGGGCAACAAGTATATACGCCATACCCATAACGGGTACTAATACACTTGTAGTTTTAACAATACGCTTACCCCCACCAAGTAGGCAATAGCCAACCACTACCGCAACTATTCCACCTATTATCCAAGGTGTAACTTTCGGGTCATAGAAAGCAAACACTTCAAATGTGGATTGTAAATTATAAGAAGCAAGCATATTAAAGCCTACGCCGTAGGTTAAAATAAGCAATACTGAAAAAACTATTGCAAGCGGACGGCATTTAAGCCCGCCTTCTATGTAGTATGCAGGGCCACCATAGCAACCGTTTAAGCCCTTTTTTTTGTAAATTTGTGCGCGCGTGCTTTCTATAAAAGCGGAAGCACCGCCAATAATAGCGATTATCCACATCCAAAAAACCGAACCGAAACCACCTAAGCATATAGCCGTAGAAACGCCTATAATGTTGCCTGTGCCAACCCTTGATGCCGTGGATACCATAAGTGCTTGGAAAGACGAAACGCCCTTTTTATCTTTAGGTTTTTCAGCAACGCACTTAAATTGTTCTTTAAGCGTGCTTGCTTGCATAAATTTGCTTCTTATAGTGAAATACAAGCCTGCACCAACCAGTAAAATTATTAAAACGTAGCTGTATAAAAAACCACTTATTTCTGAAACTATCTTATCCATAAAAATCTCCTACCTTGGCATTATACACTAATACCGAACAAATTTCAATAGTTTTTATTTCAAGGCTTGCCTAAACGGAAAAAAACCGCTATCTAAAGCGGTTTTTAGGTTAATATTAAATTGTAAAAGTTTAAACCACACGCCTTGCCGTTACGTAGTAACTCCAACGAAGGTTTGATATAGGCTCTATAACGGCGTGGTCAGACGCAGTATGAAGTATGTAATTATTGCCGAAATATATACCCACGTGCCCTATTCGTTCGTTGCCCGTTAGATTGTAGCGTGAACTATTTGTAAAAAACATAAGGTCGCCACGCTGTAATTGGCTTTTATCAACGTGCTTTCCGTTATAGGCCTGCGCTCTACTGGTTACGTCTAAAATTACGTCGTTTGAGTGATAGTATACGTATTGAACGAGCGCCGAACAGTCGAACTCGCCCGCAACGAAGTTGGCGTTAAGTTTGCCGTTGCCCCAGTGATAACGTTGTGCACCCCACACGTATGGGTGACCTAAAAGCATAGCACCTTGGTCTATTGCACGCTCAATATCTTCACTCGCAAGGTCTACTTCCATAACCGTGCAATACGTTTTGCTAACGTATGCGGTTTTTTCTTTATAAACGGTAACGTAATAATTTCCGAGTGTATCCAATATTTGCACGGCGTCGTTTTTATCAAGGTAACCAACCACGGTTGAATTAGTTGATGCACCACTTCTTATTCGCAAAGAGTTAACGGATGATACCGCATATCTCTTTTTCTTTTTTTCTTCTTCCTCTTGGTCGAAACTTTCGTTACTTTCGCCGTCGTTAGAACCGTTTTCAATCTCAGGTAATTCCTCCACAATGGGCGGAACAAGGTTAGGCAAGTTTGCACCTTGGTTATCTAAAGAGTTACAACCACCAAGCCAAAGAGCCGTGGTTAAACATATAATTATAAACAATCTTTTCATGGCTATATTATACGATATATATAGCCGTTTAGTCAATAGTAGATAATTGGAAAATCATTTGGAAAACGCTGGCAAAAATTAGCCTTGTAGTTAAAGTATATTTTCGATTTTTGCATTAAAAAAAGCGTTGCAAAAGCAACGCTTTTAGACTACTTCATTTTGCTTAAATCGGTTTTGTAAATATAATTTGCGCCGGTTAGTTTGCCGAAGATATATTTATCGCTTGCAGACTCACAATGAACGTATAACTCGCCACCAACAAAGGCTATTTCTTCACTCATTGGGGCTATTTTATAATCGTTACTTTTACTTGCCGAGTCCATTGCATATAACTCTAAGTCGTGACCCAACAAGGTTATATTAGTTTGATACTGCAAAGCGTCTTCTCTATATTCGTGTATGTGTGAAAATGATAAACCCCAAGACGTTGAAAGATAAATTTTGCCGTCGTGAATAGTTAGTCCTTGAACTTGGTCGGGCATAGAGTAAGCCTTTACGGGTTTAGGGTTTATGCCGAACTCACTACTACCATCGAGAGAAAATTCTATTGCTAACGCTTGGTTATAATCGCCTGCCAAGGTGGTAAATTTGTGGTTTTCTGCCGTAGGATAACTCTCATCACGATAAAATTCACCGGTAATTAGCCTATCACCAACTACGGTTACGAAAGACGTTCCAACGTAATCTTCGTCACCTTTATTAAGCGAGAACTCACCCAAACAATCGATGATTGCACCCCTTTCAGCGTTCAACACGGCGTCATAGTCGTACACGTTGATACTACCTTTTTCGCCACCGGTAACGTACATAAACTGCTCGCCTACCGCAACGCCACCACCGTGACCGCAATAAACGGTCCCGTCTGGATTTTTAAGAGTTACCTTGGTTATCATTTCGCCGTCGCCGTCAACTACGTATATTGGCGACGCAGAGCCGTCTTTTATATAGCCGGACATTATAAATAGCCCGTTTTCTTGGTCGTAATGCAGACCTTGCGGAACGTATCCGTTATTAATTTCGGGTATTTCAAAAGCCTTACGGCTTGCATTGTAATAGTCAATTACAGGCAATTTAAGATATCCTATTACCCCGCCTAAAAGTATTGCAACTATTATTGCAAGGCTTATTACCGACCTTATTATGCTACCTAAGCAACTTCTTTTTTTCTTTCGCATAAAACAACTATATAATAAAATTTATGCTTGTTGCATTGTTTGGTCTACGTCGCCCTTTTTAGCCCTTTCAAACTCTTCTTCAATTTCTTGGTCGGGTTTTTTAGAGAGCAACGAAGCAACCACTATTGCTATACTTGAAACTATAAATGCGGGAAGAAGTTCGTATATACCAAACACGGGAATTGACGCTGCTAAGAATTGTTTAAACACCAACTTCCACACGAAAACCGTCACTGCACCAGACACCATGCCTGCGATAGCGCCTGCACGTGTGGTACGCTTCCAGAAAAGTGAGAAGAGCATGATAGGTCCGAACGTTGCGCCAAAGCCCGCCCAAGCGAACGATACGAGCGTAAAGATAACGCTATCTTCCTTCCAAGCAATGATTACGCCAACTAAAGCAATAACCACCAAAACTATTCTTGAAAGCCACATAATTTGTTTTTCAGAAGCTTCCTTTTTGATAATGCCCTTAAAGATATTAACTGAAACGGCTGAAGAAGCGATAAGTAAGTAAGAGTCTGACGAAGAAATAGTTGCAGCAAGAATGCCTGCCATAATTAAGCCTGCAACGATTAGCGGTAGATATTCGGTAGACATTACGATAAGAATACTTTCAGCTTTTGAAGCCGTGTTAAGCGCATCGTCAACGGGAAGAAGAGTTCTGCCGATTATACCAATTAAAACTGCTGCAGCCAAAGAGATTACACACCAAACGGTTGCGATAATTCTTGAACGCTTAATTTCAGTAGATTTACGAATAGCCATAAAACGAAGAAGAACTTGTGGCACGCCGAAATAACCTAGACCCCATGCAAGCATTGATACCATATTTAAGAAGCCGTAGTTACTTGCATTACCAAACAACGCCGACGAGCCGTTTGCAAGTTGTTCGCCGTTTTCGTTAACGATAGGTGTAGCAAGTTCACCAAGCGATAAGAAACCGTCGATATTTTTAGCGTTTTCAAACACTTGCGCAAAGCCACCGGCGTTTATGACGCCAACTATAATCATTGCAACGAGCGCAAGTATCATTACGATTGCTTGCATAAAGTCTGAAACGCTTTCCGCCAAGAAACCACCGATAAGCGTATACGCTACTACGAACACTGCCCCAATTATAAGGGTTAAGTGATAATCAAAACCG
Organism: Christensenellaceae bacterium; assembly: GCA_045542055.1. Lineage (GTDB taxonomy): Bacteria > Bacillota > Clostridia > Christensenellales > Borkfalkiaceae > UBA1259. The sequence goes on from JAZQKH010000049.1 coordinate 22,885, forward strand.
AATAGCGTGTTAAATAACTTACCAACCGTTACGAAGCAACTTGATGCGTATACCGTAAAGAATATGAGTATAAATATTGCCGAAATCCCAAGCAAGACCTTCTTCTTTTCTTTAAAACGATTTGAGAAGAAGTCGGGTATAGTGATAGAGTTGCCCGCAAGTTGAGAATAGTTACGAAGTCTTTTTGCAACTAATAGCCAGTTTACGTACGTGCCGATTGCAAGACCAAGTGCCGTCCAAAATGCGTCTGCAAGACCACACCAGTATGCTAAGCCGGGAAGCCCCATTAGTAGCCAACCGCTCATATCAGACGCTTCGGCACTCATTGCAGCAACCCAAGGTCCTAATGAACGTCCACCGAGAAAGTAGTTTTCAGAATTCTTTTGCGCTTTTTTATAGTAGTAAACGCCTATACCGATAACGGCACACATGTATAGCACCATTACGATAAAAATTTCAGGGTTATCCATATAGTTCTCCTAAAACAATAAATTAAGTAATATTTTATCATAAATTGCATTAAGAGTCAAGCGTAGCGATTACACGCCCAAAATAAATACTTATTCAATTTAATATCGTGTTTCATTTTGTTTTTTTACGCTTTAGAAGACTCTTTTTTATTTATTTTGCTTGACCCTACGCCTTTCGTTTTGCTATAATTGAAAAGACGGCTTTAAGCAACCACTTTTTTCCGTTTAATAATTTATTATTAACCTAAGGCGTATTTAGGCGCTAAACCTAATCGCTTAAAAACTTAATTCATACAGGAGATAAATATGGAGAAGGTTAGATACGGTTATAATAAGGCGGAGTACAAAAAGTTCTTCTCTAACGCTTGGCGTTATTTGATACTTTTCTCACTTTTGTACTGCACGCACTATTGTACCAGAGGCAATTTGTCAAATGCAAAGCTATTGATGCCCTTTACCGATTCACAACTTGGTATTATAAGTAGTGCGCTCTTTTGGAGCTACGGTGTAGGTCACTTAATTAACGGCAGGCTTGGCGAAATCGTTGGCGTTAGACGTTTTATTATTTTGTCCGTTGCTCTTTCAATCGTAGCAAACGTCGTGCTTGGATTCCAAAACTCGTTTGGGGTTATCGTAGTCGTTTGGGCACTCAACGGTTTCTTTCAATCAATGGCGTGGTCCCCAGGTGTTAGTTCTTTAGCGTCTTGGTGGCCGGGTGATAAACGTGGTTTTGCAACTGGTTTTGCCAACGCTTTCTCTGGCTTCGGTTCTGCCTTAGTTGGGGTAATGGTTGCTGTATCCTTTGCTTTGTTCCCCAATCTCGGTTGGAAGGCTGCATTCTTCTTCCCTGCTATTCTCCCTGCCGTAATGCTTGTTATCTATATGATATTTGCTAAGCCTGGTCCTAAAGCAATCGGTCTTAAGGATTATGAAGAAGAAAACGCTGATAGAGCCGCACAAGAAGCCGAAATGGCTAAAATTGCCAAAGAAAAAGGCGTTCTTTTCCCCTATTTGCACTTACTTAAAAATAAGACCTTTATCGTATGGATGGTCGTAATCTTCTGTTCAGGCCTTGCAAGATACGGCCTAGTAGAGTGGATACCGGAATACCTATATTCTGTTGCTAATAAAGACGCCGTGGTTGCAATTTTAGTTTCCGCATTATTGCCTATCGGCATGGGCGTAGGTACTTTGGTTATTCCTACCCTTACAGACAAGTTTTGTCCTAACAATAGACTACTCGCCGCAGTAGCTAGTGGTCTTGCGGCAGCAATTTGTATAATTGGATTTATGCTTCTTAACCCCAATAGTGACTTCCAATTTGTAGTTATGATTATACTCTTATTCTTTGCAGGCTTCTTTATTTACGCTATAAACGGCACTGTATGGACGTATGCAACCGATATTGGTGGAAGATTCTTTGCTAGCACGGCAACCGGTATTTTAGACTTTGCCGCATATATGGGTGCAGCTCTTCAAGCTGTTATCTACGGTTCGTTTGCAGATAAAGGTTTGTGGCCGGTAGTATTTATTTCTATCTCAGCGTTCTGCTTAGTTATTTCAGTAATAAGCTATATTAGTTCAAGAAAGAAAACTGAAAAGAAAAAAGAAGTTAAAAAAGATAGTTCACAAATTCTTACGAAGAACGTTAAAACCGTTACCGCATACGCAGTATTACTTGGCGTTCTTGCAGTAATCTTAGCAGTTGGTTTAACCGTTTGTTTTACGTTAAGTAAAGGTATATTATAATTATTATTTCAAAATAAATTAAAAATCGACAAGCAACTACTTGTCGATTTTTTTGTCGGAGTGACGGGATTTTCGCCTGTGCGACCATCCCCGATAAACAGTGGGTATCCACTGTTTACCCTACGGGAAATTTGCTTTGCAAATTTTCTCCTCATTCAAATCCCGTCCATATTTAAATTAAACAAAGGGCAGTCTATACGACTACCCTTTATGTTTGGTCGGAGTGACGGGATTTTCGCCTGTGCGACCATCCCCGATAAACAGTGGGTATCCACTGTTTACCCTACGGGAAATTTGCTTTGCAAATTTTCTCCTCATTC